>DATJEA010000357.1:0-13530 GCA_035497095.1 Acetobacteraceae bacterium
CAATCTGCGCGAGGAGATGCGCTTCGAAATTCGCCGGCTGCATGACGAGTTCCGCATCACCACGGTCTATGTCACGCATGATCAATCCGAGGCGATGGCCACTTCGGACCGCATCGCGGTGATGAATGCCGGGCGGATCGAGCAGGTGGCGCCGCCGCATCTGCTCTACACCCGGCCGAAGACCCGCTTCGTCGCCGGCTTCATCGGGCGCACCAACCTGCTGGAGGCGCGGCTGGAGGGCGGCCGGATCGGCTTCGGCGGGTTCGCGATGCAATCGGCGCAGATCGACCTGTCCGCGGCGAACGGGCGGTCGAGCGGGCTGTTCTCGATCCGCCCGCGCGGGATCGTGCTGCACGAGAACGCGCCGGCCAACCCCGAGAGCATGATGGCGGCGACGATTACCGGGCGCACCTATCTCGGCGACAGTTGGGATTACGGCGTGGCCGGCAGCGGCGAAGGGCTGGTGCTGCGAGTGGCGGCGCCGCCGTTGCAGGTGCTGGAGGTCGGGGCCCCGGTGTGGCTGGAATTCGATCCGCGGCAGATGGCGCTGGTGGAGTAGCGCCGGCGCAGGGCTGACCGGGGGCGGGCGGGGGCGGTTCATCCGAATTCCTGCTTGCCGGGGACGGCACATCGGAGAATGATAAGGTTCGTAACACGCGGTTGGCGCAGAACCTGATGCCCGAATATGCCGCCATATCGAGTCCGGACCTTCCGGCGCCGGAGCACGGGCGGATTGCACCGCCGAGCTTCGCCGCGGTCGATCTTGGGACCAACAACTGTCGCCTGCTGGTCGGCACGCCGACGCGGGACGGGTTTCGTGTGCTCGACAGCCTCAGCCGTATCGTGCGGCTTGGCGAAGGGCTGCAGGCCAGCGGCCGGCTGAGCGACGAGGCGATGGAGCGCGCCATGGTGGCGCTGCGCTGCTGCACCCAGCGGCTGGCCAAGCGGGAACTGCGTGGGCTGCGGGCAGTCGCCACCGAGGCCTGCCGGCAGGCCGAGAACGGCGGCGCATTTCTCGCCCGCATCCGCCAGGAAACCGGGCTGCCGGTGGCCGCGATCTCCACCCGCGAGGAAGTGGAACTGGCGCTGGAGAGTTGCGCGCCGCTGCTGGCCGGCGACGGGCGGCGGGCGTTGCTGTTCGATATCGGCGGCGGCTCCACCGAACTGGCCTGGGTGCGGCTCGGCGAGGGCACGCCACGGGTGATCGGCCATGTCTCACTGCCGGTGGGTATCATTACTCTTTCAGAGCGTTACGGTGGAGCCGCGCAGAGCGAGGTCGGATTCGCCGCGATGGTCGATGACGTGACGGCGCGGCTGCGCGGGTTCGAGGCGGTGCACTGCATCCGCCATGAGATCCGCCAGGGCGGGGTGCGGCTGCTCGGAACCTCGGGAACCGTGACCACGCTGGCCGGCGTCACGCTGGACCTGCCGCGCTATTCGCGTGCCGCGGTGGACGGCGTGGTCCTGCTGCACCGCGAGGCCAGCGCGGCGCTGGAGAAGTTGCGCGCGCTGGGCTCGGCTGGGCGGGCAGCGCATCCCTGCGTCGGGCCGGAGCGGGCCGACTCGGTGCTGCCGGGTTGCGCGATTTTCGCGGCGATCCAGCACCTCTGGCCGGCGCCACAGGTGGTGGTGGCCGATCGCGGGCTGCGCGAGGGCATGCTGTTGCGGATGATGCGCGCCGAGCGCTCGCCGGCCCGGCGTCGGCCGGCCTGTGGCGAGGCAGCCATGCACGGCGGCGGCGATAGCTGGCGGCTGCCGGCGATGGCCCACCGCCCGGCGGATGCCTGAGGGCTGTTTCCTCGGCGTTTCGCGGTCAGCCGAATCGGGCCAGCAA
Organism: Acetobacteraceae bacterium; assembly: GCA_035497095.1. Classification (GTDB taxonomy): domain Bacteria; phylum Pseudomonadota; class Alphaproteobacteria; order Acetobacterales; family Acetobacteraceae; genus 70-18. Next base: position 1,835 of record DATJEA010000357.1, read on the forward strand.
TTCGTCCACCTGAGCCGCCGTCAGCAGGCGCGGATTGGTGCCGCGCAGCATCAGGAACAGCTTGGCGGCTTCTTCCAGTTCCTCGGCGGCGTAGACCGCATCGAGCAGGCTGGCGCCCGAGACCACCGGGCCGTGATTGGCCAGCAGCACGGCGCGAGCCTCGCGCGCGGCGGCGTGGATCGCCGGTTCCATGGCCGGGTCGCCGGGGCGGTAATAGCGGATCAGCGGCATTGTCCGGCCCACCCGCATGACGAAATACGGCGTCAGCGGCGGGATCGGGTTGGAGGGCTCGACATCCGGCAGGCAGGCGACCGCGGTGGCCATGGTGGAGTGCAGATGCACCACCGCCCCAGCCTCCGGCCGCGCCAGGTAGAAGGCGCGGTGCATGAACACTTCCTTGGACGGCTTGTCGCCGCCGATATGGGCGAAATCCGCGTCCAGCCGCGAGATGCGCCGCGGGTCCAGCCGGCCGAGCGAGGAATTGGTCGGCGTGATCAGGAAGCCGCCTTCGACCCGGGCGCTGATATTGCCGGCGCTGCCGACCGAGAAGCCGCGCGCGAACAGGCTGGCCGCCAGTTGCGCCATCTGCTCACGGATGTCCGCCTCGGTCATGCCGCCTCCAGTTTGGTGAAGGATTTGAGGAAGAAGTCCGGCGCGCCGAAATTGCCGGATTTCAGTGCCAGCAGCAGGCCGCCGGCGTCGCGCTCGGCATAGGTCCAGGGCACGCCGGGGTCGATCTCGGCGCCGATCCGCAGCCGGCGCACGCCGAGGCGCTTCACCACCGCGCCGGAGGTCTCGCCGCCGGCCACCACCAGCCGCCGCACGCCAGCCGCCACCAGCGCGGCGGCAATTTCCGCCAGCGCGGTTTCGATCAGCAGGCCGGCGGCGTCGCGCCCCAGTTTGGCCTGCAAAGCCGCCACCTTCTCCGGCGGTGCGGAGGCGGCAATCACCACCGGTGCGGGCCCGAGCTTGCCCTGCATCCACGCCGCCGCCTGTGCCGCCAGCGCGGCGGCGTCCGGTGTGGCCAGCGCGTCCAGTTCAAGGGTCGGCACATGCGCGCGGGCATTGGCGATCTGGAACAGCGTGGCGCGCGAGCAGGAGCCGGCCAGCACCGCCGCATGCCCCTGGACGCGCGGCAACTCGCCGGGGTTGTCGCGCATCGGCAGCGTGCCGGCGCGGCGGAAATTCTCCGGCAGCCCGATCGCAATGCCGGAGCCGCCGGTGATCAGCGCATGGCCGGCAGCCGCCTCACCGATATCCAGCAGATGCGCGTCCGACACGGCATCGACGATGGCGTAACGCCGGCCCTGCTCCTTCAGCCCGGTCATCGCCTTGCGGATCGCCTGGGCGCCCTGCGCCACGGTGGCGTAGGGCACCAGCCCCACCGCGCCCTCGCTCTGCCGCGACAGCACCCGCACCAGGTTGGCGTCGGTCATCGGGGTCAGCGGATGGTGCTCCATGCCGCTCTCGTTCAGCAGCGTGGCGCCGACGAACAGATGGCCCTGGAACACGCTGCGCCCGTTGGCCGGAAACGCCGGACAGGCCAGCGCGAAGCCGCAGCCGAGCGCTGCCACCAGCGCGTCGGCGACCGGGCCGATATTGCCGGCATCGGTGCTGTCGAAGGTGGAGCAATATTTGAAGAAAAACTGCGTGCAACCGGCAGCTTGCAGCCAGGTCAGCGCCGCCAGGCTGTCGCGCACCGCCTCGGCCACCGGCGCGGTGCGCGATTTGAGTGCGACGATGATCGCATCGGCGTCCGGCACCGTCTCGCCGGCGCCCGGCAGCCCGATCAACTGCACCGCGCGCATGCCGCGCCCGACCAGCATGGCGGCGAGGTCGGTGGCGCCGGTGAAATCGTCGGCGATGCATCCCAGCAGCGGCATGGTCTCTCTCCTCGGTGCGGCGCTCAGCGCGGCGGCAGCGCCAGAATGTCGCGGTGCCCGACCCGGATGGCAAGCCGGCCGCGGCCGATCTGCCGCAGCCGCGCCGCCTGCCAGGCCGCGATGGCGCCGCGCCGCTGCGGCATCTGGCGGGCGGCGGCCTCGGCATGGCCGCGCACCAGCGCCGCCAGCATCGCGGTGGCGCCGCGCGGAATCCGCCAATCGGAGCCGGCCGAGGCCAGCGTGAAGCCGCGTGCCGCCAGCGCCGCATGCAGCACCGCCGGCGCACGCCGCCCCAGCGCCGGCCCCAGCCCCTTGTCGCGCTGCTGGTCACGGCGGAACCCGGCCTGCACCAGGGTATCGCCGGCATGGCGAGGCAAAAGCGCGTCCCGACCATCAACCGACAGGCAGGCCAGCAGCGGCACCCGCAACTGCGCCGCCAGCGCGTCGATCCAGGCGGCGGAGACCAGGTCGAGCAGCGCGCTGCACACCACCGCGTGCTGTCCGGCCAGCTTCACGCCGCGCGCCAGATCGACCACCCGCACGGTCACCCGCCAGATCGCCCCCGGCGTGTAGACTTCCAGGTTGCGGCCGTCATCCACCACGCCATAGCCGCGCGCGCTGGCCCAGCCGGCGATATCGTCGAATGCCTGGGCCAGCAGCGCCGGATCGGCATCGGCCAGGGTCCAGCCCTGCGCGCGCCCGATGCGCGGCGCCAGCCAGCGGAACAGGCTGCCGGTGCCGGCGCCGAGATCGAGAATGCGCGGCCGGGCCGGCAGCACCGCGGCCAGCCGCGCCGCCAGGGCATCGCTGCGCGCGGCGGCGTCGAACCCCTCGCGCAGCGCCAGCCAGTCGGCGGAGAAGCCTTCGCTCACGCCAGCGCGGCGGCGAAGGCGGCGCCCTGCGTCGGCCAATCCGGCAGCGACCGGCCCAGCGTCCAGGCCGCGTCAGCCATCGCGGCGCGCAACTCGGTGTCGAAGATCATCCGCCGCAGTGCCTTGGACAGCGTCACCATGTCATCCACCTCGCAGATCGCGCCGGCCTCCGGCGTCACCAGCCGGCCGGCCGCGCCGCCCTCGGTGATCGCCACCGGCAGGCCGCGCGCCAGGGCTTCGGCGATCGCCATGCCGTAGCCCTCGTAGCGGGTCGCCAGCGCGAAGATGTCGGTACCACGCCAGAGCGCCTCCAGCGCCTCGTCGGTTACCGTGCCGATGAACCGCACCCGATCGGCGATGCCCAGTTCCGCCGCCTGCGCCTGCAACGCCCGTCCGGTGGCGCCGTCCAGCGGTCCGCCGGCGACGGTCAGCCGCCAGTCCAGGTCGAACAGCCGCGCCAGCGCCCGCAGCAGCACCGCATGCCCCTTGCGCGGGATCAGCGAGCCCACAGTCAGCAGCGCGCAGCCAGGGCCACCGGAGCCGCCGCAGCGGGCGGCCGGCGCGGTGCCCGGCACCACCACGTTGATCCGCGCCGGATCGACGCCGAAGCGGTGCTCCAGGGTCTCGGCGGTGGCCACGCTGGTGACCACGACGCGCGGCAACTGACGGAACAGCGCCTGCTCGCTGGCGTCCAGCGCCGCCCGGTCGGCCTCGGCCAGCCCGTCCTCCAGGCTGGTCGGGTGATGGATCAGGCCGACCGCACCGCGCGCGCCGAACTCGGCCGCCAGATCGGCGAACGCCGGCAGCCCCAGCCCGTCGATCACCGGCACCGCGCCCGCCGGCAGCGCCGCCCAGGCCGCCTGTGCCGCCGCGCGGGCTGCCGCGTCCGGCTGCGGATGCACGCCGGCCAACGCCACCGCGCTGGCGTCATGCCCGGCCGCGGTGAGTTCGGCCAACATCTGCCGGTCATAGCCGTAGCCGCCCGACACCGTGTCGAGGGGGCCCGGCACCAGCAACACCGCGCGCATCAGCCGATCTCTCCCTCAAACGCCGCCCAGGCCATCGGGCTCTCGCGCAGCAGCACCTTGAGCCCGGTCACCGCCTGGCCGCCGGCACCCATCGCACCCTGCCGCAACCCGTCGCGCAGCAACTCCCAGATATGCCGGGCCATGAACTCGGTGGTGGTGTTCTGCCCGGCCAGCGCCGGCACTTCGTCGAGGTTGCGGTAGTCGACGCCGTTCAGAATGCGGCGCAATTCGGTTTTCGCCAGCCCGATATCGATCAGCAGGTTCAGCCGGTCCAGTTGCGGCGCGCGAAACTCCGCCTCCACCGCGAAGGTGGCGCCGTGCAGCCGCTGCGCCGGACCGAATTCGGCGCCCTGGAAGCTATGCGCGATCATGATGTGGTCGCAGACGGTCAGGCTGAACATCAGGCGGGTTCCTCGCTCGGATAGGTGATCACATGGCACAGCCCGCCGGCCAGCAGCCGTGGCATGGCGGCCGGCAGGTCGGCGAAGCGGGTGGGCGGCTCCAGCAGCACATCCAGCACCGGGTCGTCCAGCAGCGCGAGCGCCGTCGCCAGCCGCTCGGCATGACTGCGCCGGCCGCGCATAGCGGGTGCGATGCTGCCAACCTGCGAGCCGATCAGCCGCAGCCGGCGGCGATGGAACGCCCCGCCCAGCGGCAACGCCGGCGCCGCATCGCCGAACCAACTCGCCTCGACGATCCGGCCCTCGAACGCCGCGCGGTCCAGCGCCAGCCGCAAGCCGGCCTGGCTGGCCGAGGTGTGCACCACCAGGTCCTGCTCGCCCGGCGCCGCGCCGGGCAGCGCGAAGCGGCAGCCGAGCCGGGCGGCGATCGGCGCGCGCTCCGGCAGCAGGTCCACCAGCGTCACCTGGGTTGCCGGAATCCGCGCCAGCAGCCAGCCGGTGAGCAGCCCGACCACGCCGGCGCCGATCACCAGCACCCGCTCGCCAGGCAGCGCCGCGGCATCCCAGGCGATGTTCAGCGCCGTCTCCATGTTGGCGGCCAGCACGGCGCGCGGCGTCGGCACCGCATCGGGCACCTCCACGCACATCGCGGCGGGGGCGACAAACACGTCCTGGTGCGGATGCAGCACGAACAGCCGCGCGCCGGCTGCGTCGCGGCCGACCACCGCGTAGCCGTATTTCACCGGAAACGGGAACTCGCCGGCCATCAGCGGCGCCCGCATATGGGCGTATTCGCTCGCCGGCACCCGCCCGGCGAACACCAGCGCCTCGGTACCGCGCGAGACGCCGCTGGCCAGGCTGCGCAGCAGCACCTCGCCCGGCCCCGGCGCCGGCACCACCGCGTCGCGCAACTCGCCGCGCCCGGCCGCCACGGTCCAGAAGGCGCGCCCGTTCATGCCGCCCGCGCCAGCGGAATATCCAACAGCAGGTCGCCGCCCAGCCGGTGCAGCGTGTAGTCCACCCGCATGCCGTCCTGCGGCCGCGCCACCGCCGGCAATGTGATGCCCGGCACGCCGGCGCCGAGCAGCAGCGGCGCCAGGGTCAGATGCAGCCGATCGAGGCAGCCGGCAGCCAGCAGGCGCGATACGGTCAGCCCGCCGCCCTCCACGAACACCCGCATAAGCCCTAGCCCGGCCAGTGCCGCCAGCATCGCGGCCGGGTCCAGCCCCTCCCCGTCCGCCGCGCGCGCCACCCGCAGCACCCGCGCCGCGCCATGGTGCGCCGGCCCGGCGGCATCCTCGGCGCAGATCAGCCAGGTCGGCGGCCCATCGCGGAACACCCGGTATTCGGCCGAGAGCCGGCGCCCGGCATCCACCACCGCGCGCACCGGCGACGGCCCGGCGCAGTGCCGCGTGGTCAGCAGCGGATCGTCGCCGCGCACCGTGCCGGCACCGACCACCACCACGTCGAACAGCGCCCGCAGCCGGTGGGTGTGCAGGATATCCGGCTCGCCGCTGATCCAGAACGACCTGCCGGTCTCGGTGGCGATGCGCCCGTCCAGCGACTGCGCCAGCCGCCCCAGCACCAGCTTGCCGCCACCGAGCAACGGCCCATAGAGCGACGAGCCGGCCACCGCCGCCGGCTCACGCGCCAGCAGACGCTGCCAGAGAGCATCGCTTATATCGCCATCGCTGCGCGCCTGCATGTCGCGCCGGAGGTAACACGCAGGCGGGTCGGACGCCACCAGCCCCTAAGCCTGCGCGGTCAGCGCCACCGGCGGCGGGCGTGCGGCGCCGGCGATACCACCGCCGGCGTCGTAGCGCGGTGCCGTCTCCAGCGCGCGCGGCACCGCGCGGGCGATGCTGCCGATCACCCGCTGCTGCACCAGCAGTGCCCGCTCCAGCAGGCGTTTGTTCTCCGTGGCCAGGCCGGCGAGCCGCACCCCCACCGTCTCGGCCATCGCCCGCAACGGCGCCTCGACCGCACCTTCCTGCGCCGCCACCCTGGCATGGGCGGTGGTGAATGCGTCGGCCTCGCGATGCTTGTCGGCCAGCAGCGCCACCGCCGCCGGCAGATCGAGCGCCAGCAGCGCCGCGTTCTCGCGCGCCAGCGTATCGGCCAGCGCCACCGCGGCGGCGATCAGCGCCTGGGAGAGAGTGTCATTCATGCCGGCTCCTTTTGTGCCGTTTCCTGCAACCGCAGCATCTGGTTGAACACCGGCATCGCCAGCCCCAGCCCGCCATGCGCCGCGATCTGTTTGGCCATCTGCTGCACCAGCATCGGCTTCCAGGCCGCCTCGCCGGCGCCGCCGCCGAACACCGATCTGGCGGTATCGACGGTGTCGAACATCGGCGCCAGGAACTGGCCGAGCGCCATCGCCTCGAACTCCTGCGCCGCCTTCCAGGTCTTCGCCGCACCGGCCCGCGCCAGCGTCGCGGCGTCGGGCGCGGCGCCGGCCGGGGCCAGCAGTTGGACGGCCATCAGCGCACCTCCAGATCGGCCTGCAACGCGCCGGCCGCCTTGATCGATTGCAGAATGCTGATCATGTCGCGCGGCCCCACGCCCAGCGAATTCAGGCTGGCCACCAGGTCGCGCAAGGTCACATTGCCCTGCAGCATGCCCAGCTTGCGGTCATGGCCGTCATCCACCTGGATATTGGTGCGCGGCACCACCACGGTGCTGCCGCGCGACAGCGGGCCGGGCTGGCTCACCTGCGGCGTCTCGGTGACCCGGATGGTCAGATTGCCCTGCGCGATCGCCACCGTGCTCACCCGCACATTGGCGCCCATCACGATGGTGCCGCTGGCCTCGTCCACCACCACGGTAGCCGGGTTGTCCGGCTCCACCCGCAGCGACTGAATGGTGGTCAGCGCGTCGATCACGTTGCGCCCGCTGAGGTCCAGCGCCACGGTGCGCGGGTCGGTGGCCGCCGCGAGATGCCCACCCAGCGCCCGGTCGATCGTGGTGGCGATGCGGTGCGCGGTCAGCAGATCGGGGTTGCGCAGCCCCAGCCGCAATTTCGGGTGGGCGGCAAGCTGGTAGCCGACCTCGCGCTCCACCGTGGCGCCGTTGCTCATTCTGGCCGAGGTCGGCACCCCCTTGGTCACCGAGCCGGCCGCCCCGCGCGCGGCGATCGCCCCGGTGACCAGCGGGCCCTGCGCCACCGCATACACCTCGCCATCGGCGGCCAGCAGCGGGGTGACCAGCAGCGTCCCGCCGGTAAGGTTGGTGGCGTCGCCGAGTGCCGAGACGGTGACGTCGATCCGGCTGCCGGTGCGCGCGAAGGACGGCAGTTCCGCCGTCACCATCACCGCCGCGACGGTCTTGGTCGACAGCTTGGCCTCCTGGTCGCGGGTGTTGACGCCCAGCCGCTCCAGCATGCCGATCAGCGATTGCCGGGTGAACACCGCCGAATCCAGCTTGTCGCCGGTGCCGGCCAGCCCGACCACCAAGCCGTAGCCGACCAGCTGGTTGGCGCGCACCCCCTCCACATCGGTGATGTCCTTGATCCGCACCTGCGCCAGCGCGGGGGCCGCGGCGGCGAGCAGCAGCGCGCCAACTAGCAACAGCCGGGCGAGCAGCCAGGAATGAACGAAGCGTAAAGCAATTGGGTGCAGGGTCATGGCAGCCGGGACACAGCAAGCCGCATGCCAGACCCGGCCCGGCGTTCCTGCTGGAATAAGTCGGACACCACACCCGGCAACCCCTGCCGCCCGGCACGGATCGCCGGCACCGATCCGCCGAGGAGGACGCAGCATGGCGATCGACGCACTGGGGGCCGCCGCCCGCACCGGCCTCGCCCCACACTCCGGCAGCCGCCCCGGCAGCGGCTTCCGGGTGCCCGCGCATGGCCGGCCGGCACCGGCCGCGCCGGCCGCCGAAGTAGCCCTGTCCGGCATGCTCACCTTGCAGGAGATCGACGCGCCGGAGCAGCGCGACCGCGACGCCCGCCGCCGCGGCCAGGACCTGCTGGCGGAACTGGCGGCGCTGCAACGCGCCCTGCTCTCTGCCGCCGGCACCGCACCGGCGGCCGCGCTGCAGCGGCTGGCGACGCTGGCCCAGGCGGTGCCGCCGGCGGCCGATCCGGCGCTGCGCCAGGCGGTGGCGGCGATCGTGCTGCGCTGCCGCGTGGAACTCGCGCGCTACGCCCATGACACTGCAAAAATTACCTCGCTGCCACAGCGCTAATGCCTCTTGGCGGGGCTGCCCCGCGTCGGTATAAGCCGCAGCGAATGAGCCGCAGCGACGTACAACCAGCAAGGCGGCACAACGCAGAACGGCGGGCGTGCCCTGTGCCCCCGCTGTCGGAAACGACGCAGGATCGCCACGCATGATGGTTACACTGCCGCCCGACTACCGCCCATCGGACTCCGAGGAGTTCATGAATCAGCTTCAAGTGGAATATTTTCGGCAAAAGCTGCTGCGCTGGCGTGCCGACCTGCTGCGCGATGCCGACGATACCCTGGCCAGCCTGTCCGAAGGCGGCATCCACGAAGCCGACATTACCGACCGCGCCAGCGTGGAGACCGACCGGGCGCTGGAACTGCGCACCCGCGACCGCGCCCGCAAGCTGATCAACAAGATCGACCAGGCGCTGGCCCGCATCGAGAACGGCAGCTACGGCCATTGCGAGGAAACCGGCGAACCGATCGGCCTGCGCCGCCTGGAAGCCCGGCCGATCGCCACCCTGTCGATCGAGGCGCAGGAACGCCACGAGCGCATGGAGCGGGTGCACCGCGACGACTGAGCCGACCAGCGCTTCCTGTTGACGGCGAAGCGGTGGCAACGCGCGGCAGATTATGCCGAACGCGCGCGGCCCGATCCGGCGTCGGCGAGTTCACTTCGATCGGATTGAGAAAGTGGTGGAGCCAAGCGGGATCGAACCGCTGACCTCCTGAATGCCATTCAGGCGCTCTCCCAGCTGAGCTATGGCCCCACATGCCGAGCGGCCCTTGGGGTGGCGCGCTGGACCCCGTGACGGGGAGGCGCGCATATACCGCCCCGGGCACCGACGGGCAAGCCCCTGTTGAAGCGGAACCGATGCAAAATTCATCGTCTGTGAAAAAACCAGTCTGGCGCCCGGCCGATGAGGCGGCGGCCACCAGCAATATGGCGGCGTTCATCGAATGGCGGCGCGCCACGGCAGCGCATGCGCCTGGCGGCCCGGCGGAGATTTGGGCCTGGGCGGCCCGCGCGCCAGAGGAATTCGCCGATGCGCTCATCCGGTTCGCCGGGCTGGACAGCGCACAGGACTACGCCGGCGCGCTGGCGCAAGCGATGGGCCGGCGCGGGGCGATCGTGCTGCTCGACCCCCGGCAGCGCATCGACGCGGCGGCGCTGCTGGCCGGCGAGGTGCCGGCATGCATCGCGGCCATGCTCAAAACGGCAGACTCGGCAGCGCTGGCGCAGCAAGCCGCTGACCACCTGTTGCTGCTGGAACTGCGGCCGGACCAGCGCGTGCTGTGGCCCGGTCCGCTCGACCAATGCTGGCCGCTCGGCGCGCTGCTGGCCGGCGGCACACTGTTGCTCTCAGAAACCCCGCCGGCCGACCCCGAAGGGCTGGCGGCGGCGGAGGGCGCGGTGCTGCTCAGGCGGCCTGTTTGAGGTCCGGGGAGACGGTGTAATCGGCCTCGGTGGCGGCGCGCACCTCGTCCTGCGTCACGCCGGGGGCGAGTTCCAGCAGCACCATGCCCCCGCCCTTGCGGTCGACGCTGAACACCGCGAGATCGGTCACCACCATGTCCACCACGCCGGCGCCGGTCAGCGGCAGGGTGCAGCGCTTCAGCAGCTTCGGCTTGCCGCGCGCGGTGTGCTCCATCAGGATCACCACGCGCCTGACGCCGGCCACCAGATCCATCGCGCCGCCCATGCCCTTGACCATGTGGCCGGGGATCATCCAGTTGGCCAGGTCGCCATTCTCCGCCACCTGCAACGCGCCGAGGATCGACAGGTTGATGTGCCCGCCGCGGATCATCCCGAAGCTGGTGGCGCTGTCGAAGAAGCTGGTGGTCGGTAGTTCGGTGACGGTCTGCTTGCCGGCATTGATCAGGTCGGCATCCTCCTCGCCCTCGAACGGGAACGGGCCGGTGCCGAGCATGCCGTTCTCCGACTGCAACTGCACGCTGATCCCGTCCGGGATGTAGTTGGCCACCAGCGTCGGGATGCCGATGCCGAGATTGACATAAAAGCCGTCCTGCAATTCGCGGGCGGCGCGGGCGGCCATTTGATCGCGGGTCCAGGGCATGGGAGCCTCCTTAAGTAGCAAGCAGCGCTTTTTTGTAAAAAAGCGCGCAAAAAACTTCATTCGTTTGGCGCGTACCGCCGGGAAAGCCGGACTCCAGGGAACAAAAAGCTTTTTTGCTTCCTTTTGTTCACAAAAAGAAAACCTTCCTTGCTAAGCCGCAACACGCGGGCGAGTAGTGCGCTGCTCGATGCGCTTGTTGATCTGACCGAGCTTGACGATCCGCTTGACGAAAATCCCCGGCGTGATGATGTGATCCGGGTCGATCTCGCCGGGTTGCACCAGCAACTCGGTCTCCACCACGGTCAGCGCCGCGGCGGTGGCCATGATCGGGTTGAAGTTGCGCGCGGTTTTCCGGTAGACGAGGTTGCCCTCGGTATCGGCCTTCCAGGCGTGCACCAGCGCGATATCGGCGCGGATGCCGCGCTCCATCACGTAGCTCTGGCCGTCGAACTCGCGCACCTCCTTGCCTTCGGCGACCTGGGTGCCGACGCCGGTCTTGGTGAAGAAGGCCGGGATGCCGGCACCGCCGGCGCGGATGCGCTCGGCCAGCGTGCCTTGCGGGTTGAATTCGATCTCCAGTTCGCCGGCGAGGAACTGGCGCGCGAAGGTGGCGTTCTCGCCGACATAGGAGCTGATCATCTTGCGGATCTGGCGGGTTTGCAGCAGCACGCCCAGCCCGGCGTCGTCCACGCCGGCGTTGTTGGAGACGAAGGTGAGGCTCTTGGCGCCGGACTCGCGCACCGCCTCGATCAGCGCCGAGGGGATGCCGCACAGGCCGAAACCGCCGGCCAGGATGGTCATGCCGTCGCGGATCTGGCCGGCCAAAGCCGCCGTCGCGTTGGGATAGACCTTGTTGATTGCCATGCCTCGGCTCCTGCTCGTTGGACGGGCCCGGAGATGTGCCACCGGGCGCCGGGGTGTGCAAGGATAGGTCGCCCGTTTGGCCGGGCCCGGCTATCATCGGCAGCCGATCGGTATAATCATCAGCGGGGAATGCCGCCAAGTTCGTGCTCACCGACAGGATGCCCCGCATGACCAGCCACAGCCTGCCGCGCGCCACCCCGGCGGCCAAGCATGTCGACGCCGCCGGCATCACCGCCTTCCTCGATGACGTCGCGGCGGCCGGGCTGGAACTGCACAGCTTCATGCTGTGGCGCGCCGGCGCGGTGGTGGCCGAGGGCTTCTGGCGGCCCTACGCGGCGGAGCGGCCGCACATGCAGCACTCGGCGACCAAAAGCTGGACTGCGGCGGCGGTCGGGCTGGCGATC
>DATJEA010000358.1:0-7147 GCA_035497095.1 Acetobacteraceae bacterium
CGCCGACCGCCGCCAGCGCCACCGGAGCGCCCAGCAGCAGCAGCTTGCGGCGCCCGCCGGGCTTGGCCGCCGGCTCCGTCTCCCCCAGGCCGCCCGTTCCCGCTTGGCCAATCGTCGTGGCGGCAGCACCCATGACACATCCTGTTTGCCAAACCCGCCGGTTTGGCGGGCGATCGCAGTCTGCCGCGCGCGGGTTAACGAAGCCTTGCGAACGCGGTCATTTCTGCCGGGTGCAGCGGCGGCGGCCCCGGCAGATGCCGCCGGGCGGGCGCCCCAGCCGCCGGGTTTCCGCCGCCCCGCGCCGTGGCATGCGGCTTGCGTTGCCCGCCCTGCCACAACGAGGCCACGAAGATGGACATCAACACCGCAATCGCGCTCTCCCGCCTGTCCGCCCAGCAGCGGGCGATGGATGTCACCGCGACCAACATCGCCAATGCCGGCACCCCCGGCTACCAGGCCGAGCGCACCGTGTTCGCCGACTGGCTGAGCCACACCGGCAATGGCGAGACCATCGCCTTCACCCAGGACCGCGCCACCTGGCGCGACACCACGCCCGGCGCGCTGAGCCGGACCGGCAACCCGCTCGACGTCGCGCTGTCCGGCCCCGGCTACTTCACCGTGCAGACCGCCCAGGGCATCCGCCTCACCCGCGCCGGGCATTTTTCGCTGTCGGCCGGCGGCGCGCTGACCGATGGCCTCGGCAACCAGGTGCTCGACAGCAACGGCCGCCCGATCCAGTTCGCCCCCGCCGATACCGGCATCACCATCGCCGGCGACGGCACCATCAGCAGCAGGAACGGCCAGATCGCCCGCCTCGCCGTGGTCAGCGTCGCCGAGCCGCAGAAGCTGGTGGCCGAGGGCGGCCGGCTGCTGAACCCGGACGCCACCAGCGCCGCGCCGATCCCCCGCCCGCGCCTGACCCAGGGCGCGATCGAGGACAGCAACATCCAGCCCACCCTGGAGCTCACCCGCATGATGGCCGATCTGCGCGAGTTCCAGTTCACCAGCCAGTTCATCCAGGCCGAGGCGGACCGCCAGCAGGGCGCCATCGACAAGATCACCCAGCAGCGGAGCTAAAACCCATGCGCGCGCTCGACATCGCCGGCACCGGCATGCAGGCCCAGTCCACCAATGTTGAAGTCATCTCCAACAACATCGCCAACATGACCACCACCGGCTTCAAGCGCCGCCGCGCCGAGTTCCAGGACCTGATCTACCAGAATCTGCGCCGCGTCGGCTCCAACTCGTCCGATGCCGGATCGGTGGTGCCGGCCGGCGCCCAGGTCGGCCTCGGCGTGAAGACCGCGGCGATCTACCGCATCAACGAGCAGGGCAACCTGCAACAGACCTCGAACAGCCTCGATCTGGCGATCCGCGGCGGCGGCTATTTCCAGATCGCGCTGCCCAACGGCGACACCGCCTATACCCGCGACGGCACGCTGTCGCTGTCGCCGGAGGGCCAGATCGTCACCGCCGACGGCTACGTGGTGCAGCCCGGCATCACCATCCCGTCGAACGCCACCGGCGTCACCATCAACAGCGCCGGCCAGGTGCAGGTGACGCTCGACGGCCAGACCGCGCCGGCGCTGGTCGGCCAGATCCAGCTCGCGGTGTTCCCCAACGAGACCGGGCTCGACGCGCAGGGCGGCAACCTGTTCCTGCAAAGCACCGCCAGCGGCGCCCCGGTTACCGGCGTGCCGGCCTCGCCCGGCTTCGGCACCGTGCTGCAAGGCTTCGTCGAGACCAGCAACGTCAACGTGGTCAGCGAGATCACCAATCTGATCACCGCGCAGCGCGCCTACGAGATGAACAGCAAGGTGATCACCACCGCCGACCAGATGCTCTCCACCCTCACCAACCTGCGCTGAGCGATCAGGGAGTCCGCAGCATGAAACCATTCCTCGCCCTGCTCGGGCTGCTCGCAGCCCTGCTGCAAGCGCCGCCGCCGGCGTGGGGCGCCACGCTGCGGCCGATGACCACGCTCACCGCCGGCGTGGTGCGGCTTTCCGATCTGTTCGACGATGCCGGGCCGGATGCTGCCCGCGTGCTCGGCCCGGCCCCCTCGCCCGGCGCCCGCATCGTGGTCGAATCCAGGCAGCTCGCCGCCATCGCCCGCCAGTTCGGCGTCGACTGGCGGCCATCCTCGCCGGGTGACCGCATCGTGCTCGACCGCCCCGGCCGGCTGCTCGACCGCGCCGCCACGCTGGCCGCTTTGCGCAGCGCGCTGATCGCGGTCGGCGCGCCGGAGGATGCCGATATCGACCTGCCGGGCTTCGCCGCCCCGCTGATCCCCGAGCACGCGACACCCGAACTGGCGGTGGAGCAACTCGCCTACCAGGACGGCGCCGGCCACTTCACCGCGCAACTGATCGTCACCGCCGAAGGCATGGCGCCGCTGCGGCTGCGCGTCGCCGGGCGGGTGCAGGAGATGGTCAGCCTGCCGGTGCCTACCCACCGCCTGCCGGCCGGCAGCCTGCTGCACGCCGCCGACCTGCGGCTGGCCCGCATCCCGGCCCGCCTCGCCCAGGGCGACATGCTGCGCGATCCGGCTGCCGCCGAGGGCATGGCGCTGCGCCGCATGGCCCGCCCCGGCGAACCGCTGCGCCGCGCCGACCTGGAAAAGCCCGAGGCCGTCGCCAAGGGCGCCCGTGTGGCGATGCAGTTGCTGGCCCCCGGCCTGCTGCTGCTGGCGCAGGGCGAGGCGCTGCAAGGTGGCCCGGTCGGCGCCCGCATCCCGGTGCTGAACCCGGCCTCGCGCGCCGTGCTGGAAGCCGAGATCACCGGCCCCGGCCAGGTCCGCGTCGCCGCCGGCAGCACGCCGATCACGCCACCCGGTGGCGGCGGCTATTATAGCAGCTACGCGACGCGGGTGGCCGGGCGATGAAACCGCAAGCCCGCCCGGCCGGCCGGGCGATGAAACCCCGTCTCGCCCCGGCGCTGCTGCTGCTGCCGCTGCTGTCCGCCTGCGGCTCGCTGCAACGCCTCTCCGAGGTCGGCCGCCCGCCGTCGATGACCGCAAGCTCCGACCCGACCCGATCGCCCGGCTACCGGCCGCTGACCATGCCGATGCCGGCAACCCGGATCGCCTCGCCGGCCCCCAGCGCGCTGTGGCGCAACGGCAGCCGCGCCTTCTTCAAGGACCAGCGCGCCGCCCAGGTCGGCGACATCATCACCGTGCTGGTCAACATCGCCGACGCCGCGCAGTTGCAGAACGCCACCGCCGCCACCCGCAGCGGCAATGAGGGCCTCGGCCTGCCCAACATCTTCGGTCTCGAAGCCACCATCCCGAAGATGCTGGCCGGCGCCGTCGCCTCCAGCCTGCTATCCACCAGCAGCACCAACGGCAATACCGGCACCGCGCAGATCAAGCGCAACGAGACCGTGACCCTGCGGCTGGCCGGCGTCATCACCCAGGTGCTGCCGAACGGCAACCTGGTGGTGGCCGCGCGCCAGGAGGTGCGGGTGAACTCCGAACTGCGCAACCTCGGCGTCACCGGCGTGATCCGCCCGCAGGACATCGCCAGCGACAACACGGTGACCAGCGACCGCATGGCCGAGGCTCGCATCGCCTATGGCGGCCGCGGCCAGCTCACCGACGTGCAGACCCCGCGCTGGGGCCAGCAGGTGCTGGATATCGTGATGCCGTTCTAGCTTCGCGGCGCCATGCCCTCGCCCACCGGCCTGCGCACCCGATGCGTCACCATCCGCTCATGCAGCGCACGGATGGTGCTGGACCCGGTCGAGGTGCACAGGAACGGGAAAACGCCGTGCACCAGGCAGGCCAGCCCGCCGCGCAGCATCGCCAAGCCGAAGCCCCACGACATGGCGAAATGCTCGGTATAGCTCTCGCCGACGCTGGCGGGATGCTCGGTAAACGAAACCTTGGCCATCTCTGCCCTCCTGCTGATCGACCAAGGATAATGGCTGGCAGCAACAATCCGGATGCGTATTGCGGAGCCGCACCGCGATATGCTGCAATCCCATGCCCCTATACGACCATTTAAAGGCATGAAATACCCATGGACGCGATCAACCAGAAAATCCTCGCAGCCTTGCAGCAAGACGCCGCCATGCCGGTGGCCGACATCGCCGCCCGCGCCGGCATCTCCGCTTCACCCTGCTGGCGCCGCATCCAGGCGCTCACCGAGGCCGGCATCATCCGCGCCCGCGTCGCCCTGCTCGACGCCCGCAAGATGAATGTGGCGGTCAGCGTATTCGTGCAGATCCGCACCAACCAGCACTCCATGGCCTGGGCCGACCGGCTCTGCGCGGTCATCGCGGCGATCCCCGAGGTGGTGGAATTCTACCGCATGTCCGGCAATGTCGATTACCTGCTGCGCGTCGTGGTGCCCGACATCGCCGGCTACGACGCGGTCTACAAGCGCATCATCCGCGAGATCGACATCTACGATGTAAGCTCCAGCTTCTCGATGGAAACCCTGAAATACACCACCGCCCTGCCGGTCTCCTACGCGCCGTAGCAGGTGCCCTTGCGCAACATCCACCGCGCCGCCTAGCCTGGCCCAATGATCAGCCACACCGTCGCCGATTTCCTCGCCGCCGACCCAAGCGCGCTGGTCGCCCAACTGAACGTCGAGGATACCCAGCGCTTCCGCGGCAGCGAGCCGCAGCAACTGCGCGCCTGGGCCGAAACCCTCCGCAGCCTGCATAGCGCCCTCGCCGACTGGCCCGAGGCCGCCGCCTGGCGCCTGCTGCTGGAATACGACATCCAGCGCCTCGGCCGCCGCATCGACGCCGTGCTGGTCACCCCGCGCGCGGTGCTGGTGCTGGAGTTCAAGACCGGCGCCAGCCTGTTCACCAACCAGGACCGCGCCCAGGTCGAGGACTACGCCATCGACCTGCAAGACTTCCACCCGCTCTGCCGCGCCCACCCGATCATCCCGATCCTGATCGCCACCCACGCAAGGCCCGCCACCCCCATCTGGCCGCTGCCGCTCGCCGGCGCCGCCAGCGTGCTGGACGCCTCCGCCACCTCGCTCGGCCCGCTGCTGCGCGCCCTCTGGCAGCGCCTGCCGCCGGTCGCCCCACTCGATGTCACCGCCTGGGAACACGCCCCCTATTGCCCGGTCCCCGGCATCGTCGAGGCGGCGCGCAGCCTCTACAGCACCCACGGCGTCGCCGACATCGCCACCGCCCGCGCCGACGCCCACAACCTCACCGCCACCACCGACGCCATCCTGGCCGCAATCCGCGCCGCCGAAGCCCAACACCACCACGTCATCCTGTTCGTCACCGGCATCCCCGGCGCCGGCAAGACGCTGTGCGGCCTCAACGCGGTATTCGGCACCCGCCGCGCCGCCGGCGCCATTTTCCTCACCGGCAACCCCACCCTGGTCCACGTGCTGCGCGAGGCGCTGGCCCGCGACGCCGCCGCCACCGACCCCAACGGCCTGCGCGGCGCCCGCCAACGCATGGAAGCCGCCATCCAGGCGCTGCCGCTGTTCCGCGACGACAACGTGAGCCTGACCGCGCCGCCGCACGAGCACGTGGTGGTGATCGACGAAGCCCAGCGCGCCTGGTCCGCCGCCCACGCCATAACCAAAAGCCGCGACCGCCGCACCCAACTGCACGATTCCGAACCCGGCCACCTGCTCGACATCCTCGGCCGCCACCAGGACTGGGCGGCGATCATCTGCCTGATCGGCAACGGCCAGGAAATCCACACCGGCGAAGGCGGCCTCGCCGAGTGGGGCGCAGCACTGGCCGCCCGCCCGCTGTGGCAGGCCATCGCCTCGCCGGAAACCCAGCGACCCGACATCGACTCCCGCCAGCGTCTGCCGGACCTGCCCCAATTCAGCACCGGCCCCAGCCTGCACCTCGCCGTGCCGATCCGCAGCCTGCGCAACCCGCACGCCGCCGCCTGGGTGGACGCCGTGTTGGCCAGCGACCAGACCAAGGCCGCCGCGATCGCCCGCGAGCACGGCCCGCTGCCCTTTCTGCTGACCCGCGACCTCGCCGCGATGCGCGCCCATCTGCGCGCCGCCGCCCGTGGCCTGCGCCGCGCCGGCCTGCTCGCCTCCTCCGGCGCCAAACGCCTGCGTGCCGAGGGCCTCGGCGCCGAACTGCCGCACACCGAGCCCGGCGCCGTCGCGCACTGGTTCCTCGACCGCTTCCCCGCCGACATCCGCGCCAGCGACGCGCTGGACACGGTCGCCACCGAATTCTCCTGCCAGGGCCTGGAACTGGATTTCGTCGGCCTGTGCTGGGGCGGCGACCTGATCCGCGCCGGCACCGCCTGGCGCCCCCGCGCGCTGGCCGGCACCGCCTGGCAGAACCGCAGCGCGCCCGATCCGGTCGCCTACCGGCTCAACACCTACCGCGTGCTGCTCACCCGCGCCCGCTACGAGACGGTGATCTGGGTGCCGCCAGGCGATGCCGCCGACCGCACCCGCAGCCCGGCCGAGTTGGACGCAATCGCCGCCACCCTGGCCGCCTGCGGCATCGCCACGCTGGGCGCGGCGCCGGCCGCCGCCCCGGCCCCGCCGCTCCAGCCGGCGCTGCTATAAGCCGATCATACCAGCCGAGCTGGCACTGCCCGCGGCTCCACCGCCGCCCAAGCTGGGGCCGGTCGCATCCCGCGCTCGCATTTGATCTCGGCCGCCCCGCCGCCGGCCATCTTGCGCACCGTCGTGACGGTCTTGGACGCGATGTCGCGTACCACCGCGATCATACGCGCGATGCCGCACGCCGACGGCAGCTTGCGCGGTCGCTTGCCGCTGACTGTCGCCACGTCGTTCAGGATGCTGATATGCTCTGTCTCAAGCTCAGACAGCCAGTCGCGATAGGCGTCTATCTGGTCGTTTTAATCCCGACTCCGACGGATCACCACCAAATCCGCGTCGCGGATCTTGGGCTGGTCTTCCGTGACGTTCCAGGCAGCGAGAGTCACCTGCGCGCCCCTCGCCCGCAGCATCGTCGCGTAGCGCTGATCCGATGGCGACGGGGCCGGCCAGGTGCGGCATGTAACAAGCGCGATGTTGGGTCGCCGATCGAAATCCGCGTATGATGGCCGACTGGTTCGTGCAGACAATGAAGTCATCATCAGAGAGAGTACATTGAATAATGAAGAGAGATTTACCATGAAACTCTCTGTTAGGAGAGACACCATAAACCAAGCCATCATGAT
>DATJEA010000359.1:0-2992 GCA_035497095.1 Acetobacteraceae bacterium
CGATGATGAAGTTCGAGCCCATGTTCGGGTTCACCGAATAGATCGGCGCCGCCAGCACGCCGGCGAACGCCGCCAGCGCGGCACCACCGGCAAAGGTCAGCGTCACCATCCGCGGCACGTTGACGCCGAACGCCTGCACCAGCGGGGCGTTCTCGGTGGCGGCCCTGAGGGTGGCGCCGAGTGGGGTCTTTTCGATCACCAGCCAGGTGGCCAGGCACATCACCACCGCGGCCACCACCACCCAGCCGCGATAGATCGGCAGGAACATGAAGCCGAGATTGACGCCGCCTTGCAGCAGCGGCGGGATCGCGTAGGGCAGGCCGGAGCTGCCGAACTGGTTGCGCGCCAGCCCCTCGATGATCAGCGCCAGGCCGAAGGTCAGCAGCAGGCTGTAGACCGGATCAAGCTTGTAGAGCCGGCTGATCATGCTGCGCTCCATCAGCACGCCGAGCGCGCCGACGATCAGCGGCGCCAGGATCAGCGCCAGCCAGTAGTTGATGCCGAGATAGTTCAGCAGCCCCCAGGCCACGAACGCGCCGAGCATGAACAGCGCGCCGTGGGCGAAGTTGACGATGTTGAGCATGCCGAAGATCACGGCCAGCCCGAGCGAGAGCAGCGCGTAGAACGCCCCGTTGATCAGCCCCAGCAGGAGCTGGCCGAACAGCAGCGGCGCGGGATAGCCGAGGATCATCATCATGGCGAAAAACCGTCTGGAGTGGCGGGTGGGGGATCAGGTCTTGACGAACGAGCAGGCGCCTTCCTTCAGCGAACGGAACGCCTGGTCCGGCGGCGTGGTGGCCTTGAGGGTGTAGTAGTCCCACGGGCCCTTGCTCTCGGACGGCTTCTTCACCTCGAACAGATAGGCGTTGAACATGCCGCGGCCGTCCTCGCGGATTTTGCCGTGGCCGAGCGCATCGTCGTCGGTCGGCATCTTCTTCATCTGCTCGATGATCGCGGTGCCGCTTTTTTTGGCATTGGCGACACCCATCGCGGTGACCGCCTTGAGGAAATGCAGCGTGCCCGAGTAGTTGCCGGCGTGGATCATGTTCGGATAGACGCCATCGGACACGGTGAGCGCGCGCTTGGTGAAGGCGCGGGTGCGATCGTTCATGTCCCAGTAGAAGCTCTCGGTCAGCAGCAGGCCCTGCGCCACCTTGAGGCCCAGCGCATGCACGCTGTTGATCAGCATCAGCATCCCGGCGAGCTGCATCTGCACGCCGAACTCCTTGGCCTGCTTGATGCAGTTCACCGTATCGTCGCCGGCGTTGCACAGCCCCAGCACCTTGGCGCCCGAAGCCTGCGCCTGGAGCAGGAAGGAGGAGAAATCGGTGGTGCCGGGGAACGGATAGGCGATCGAGCCGAGCACCTTGCCGCCGGCCTCGTTGACGAAGCGGGTGGTGTCTTTCTGCAACTGCTGACCGAACGCGTAGTCGGCGGAAATGAAATACCAGGAGGTGCCGCCGGATTTCACCGTGGCGCCGCCGGTGGAGCGGGCCAGCATGTAGGTGTCGTAGTCCCACTGGATCAGCGTCGGCGAGCACTGCTTGCCGGTGAGCTCGGTGGTGCCGGCGCCGATATTGATGTAGGCCTTGTTCTTCTCCCTGGACACGGTGCCGACCGCCAGCGCCACCGAAGAGGTCGGCACGCCGATGATCATGTCCACGCCGTCGCGATCGTACCACTGCCGGGCGATCGAGACGCCGACATCGGGCTTGTTCTGGTGGTCGCCGCTGATCACCTCGACGGTGAAGCCTTTGGCGGCGAATTCGGCCGCCGCCAGCTTCACCATCGCCAGCGAGGTTGGTCCGCCGGTGTCGCGGTATGGGCCCGACATGTCATTCAGCACACCGATCTTGATGGTCTCGGCGGCGCGGGCGCGGCCGATCAGCGGCAGAGTGGCGCCGGTGGCGGCGGCGGTGCCCAGCATGGTGCGGCGGGTGAGTGACATGGCATCCTCCATCTTGGTGTCGTTGGTATCGGGCCTGGTTGGTAGCGGTTGGGGCCGGCCCGCCGTTGCTCGGGCTGGCCGGCCCGGAGCGAGGTCAGCTCTTGATGAAATAGCAGCCGCCATCCTTCAGCGGCCGGAACGCCTGGTCGGCCGGGGTGGTGGCCTTGAGGTTGTAGTAGTCCCACGGGCCCTTGCTCTCGGCGGGCTTCTTCACCTCGAACAGGTAGGCCGGGAACATGCCGCGGCCGTCCTCGCGGATGCTGCCCTGGAAGGCGTCGTCCTCGACCGGCATCTTTTTCATCTGCTCGATGATCGCGGTGCCGCTCTTCTTGGCGTTGGCCGGCCCCATCGCCTTCACCGCCTTGAGGAAGTGCAGCGCGCCGGAGTAGCAGCCGGCCTGCACCATGGTCGGGTAATGGCCGGGGGCGGCGACCAGCGCCCGCTTGGTGAAGGCGCGGCTGCGGTCGTTGAGGTTCCAGTAGAAGCTCTCGGTGAGGTTCAGGCCCTGCGCCACATCGAGGCCGAGGGCGTGCACGTCGGTGATGAACATCAACAGCGCGGCGCTGGTCATCTGCAGGCCGAATTCGCGCGCCTGCTTGATGCAGTTCACCGTGTCGGCGCCGGCATTGGCCAGGCCGAGCACCTTGGCGCCGGAGGATTGCGCCTGCAGCAGGAACGACGAGAAATCGGTGGTGCCGGGGAACGGATAGGCGACCGAGCCGAGCACCTTGCCGCCAGCGTCGGTGACGAAGCGGGTGGTGTCCTTCTGCAACGCCTGGCCGAAGGCGTAGTCGGCGGTGATGAAGAACCAGCTGGTGCCGCCGGTCTTGACCAGCGCCGAGCCGGTGGATTTGGCCAACATATAGGTGTCGTAGGCCCAGTGGATCAGCGTCGGCGAGCAGGCCTTGCCGGTGAGGTCGCTGCTGCCGCCGCCGACATCGACGAACGCCTTGTTCTTCTCCTTCGACACGCTGGCCACCGCCAGCGCCACCGAGGAGGTCGGCACGTCGAGAATGAGGTCGACATGGTCACGATCCGCCCATT
>DATJEA010000360.1:0-2364 GCA_035497095.1 Acetobacteraceae bacterium
AAACCCCCGCACCCGCGGCAGCGCCAGCATATCCCAAGGGCTCGGCATTTCCCCCACCGGCACATGGATCAGCGCCGGCGCCCGGGCCGCCAGCGCCTCCCGCAGCGCGCGTTCCAACTCAACAGCAGTACGGGCGCGATACGCCGCCACGCCGAAACTCTCCGCGAAACGCACGAAATCCGGGTTGGTCAAATCGGCGGCGATAATCCGGTTGCCGAACCGTTCCGCCTGAATGCGCCGCACATTGCCGAAACTCGAATCGTCGAACACCACCGCCACCAGCGGCAGTTTGTGGTGCGCCGCACTGGCCAGTTCCTGCGCCTGGTACATGAACCCGCCATCGCCGCACAGCGCCACCACCGCGCGCCCAGGCAGCGCCGCCTGCACCCCCAGCGCGGTGCCGTAGCCCCAGCCGAGATTGTCCTGGTAGCCCGGCGAAATATACCGCCTGGGCCCCGCCACCTCGAACGCCAGCCGCCCCATGAACCCCACCTGGGTCACGTCCTCCACAACCACCCCATCCTCCGGCAGCGCCGCGCGGATCGCCCGCAGAAACCCCATCTGCGGCTCCTGCCGGGCAATCCGCTCGGCAAACCAGGCCTGCGCCCGCACCACATCCTCGCGCTGCTCCCGCGCCGCCATCTGCCCCGGCAACGCCGCGATCAGCGCCCGCAGCCCCTCGGCGGCGTCGGCCACGATGGCGCAGTCCGGCCGGCGGAACCGGCCCACCTCCTCGGCGTCGATATCCAGCCGCACCACCTTGATGCCGGCATCGGTGCCCCAGTTGGTCAGCGCGAAATTCATCCGCGTCCCCACCCCCAGCACCAGGTCGGCCTCCTGCCACAACCGATGCGCCACCGGCAGCGACACCGCCAGAGGATGCGTGGTCGCAATCACCCCCCGCCCGCGCCGATACGTCCCCACCGGCGCCCCCAGCAACTCCGCCAGCGCCAGCACCTCCGGCCCCGCCTCCAGCGCCCCGCCGCCGGCCAGAATAAGCGGCCGCTTCGCCGCCCCGATCAGCTTCGCCGCAACCGCAACCGCCTCCGCATCCACCGGCGGCCGCAGCACCGGCAGCGGCGCCACGGCCGCCGTCTCGCCGGCCAGCCCCCAGATATCGATCGCACATTCCAGCGCCACCGGCCGCCCCCGCCCCGACAGCGCCGCCCGGATCGCCTCGGCGACCAACTGCGGCGCGTCCGCCGGCCCGCTGATCCGCGCCGCGTGCTTGGTGAGATGCCGCAGCAGCCCCAACTGGTCCGGCAATTCGTGCAACTGCCCCAGGCCCCGGTCGATAGTGTCCGACGGAATCTGCCCCACCAGCGCCAGCACCGGCGCCCCGCAGCCATAGGCGGTAAGCAACGCCGCCGACGCATTCAGCAGCCCCGGCCCCGGCACCACCGCGAACGCCTGCGGCCGCCCGGTCGCCAGCGCCGCCCCCAGCGCCATATACCCGGCGGTCTGCTCGTGCCTTGTATGCACCACCCGCGTCCGCCCGGCCGAGCGCTGAATCGAGTCGAACAGATCGTCGTTATGCACCCCCGGCAGCGCGTAGATCGTATCGATGCCGTGCGCGTTCAGGCTGTCCAGCGTGGCGTCGGCGGTGGTCTGGCGAGGCATCGAAGTCTCCGAGAGCGCAACAGGTTTGACAGGATTCGCGCCGCCACCCTACACCCCGCCCGATGGACCCCACCATCCTGTTGATCCTGCTCCAGGACGGCCTGGTCAACGGCGCCATCTACGCGCTGCTGGCGCTCTCGCTGGTGCTGGTGTTCGCCACCACCCGCGTCATCTTCATCCCGCAGGGCGAACTGGTCGCCTTCGCCGCGCTCAGCTATGCCGCGCTGAACACCGGCGCACTGCCCGGCAGCGTCTGGCTGCTCTGCGCCCTCGGCCTCGCCGCCTTCACCGCCGAAGCGGTCCGCCTGCGCCGCACCCCCCACCGCAAACCCTGGCTGCGCGCCGCCGCCCTCACCTTGCTCCCCCCCGCCCTCATCACCGCCCTGGCCGCCATCCTCGCCCCACACCAACCCGGCGTGGTGATCGAGGCCGCGCTGGCGCTCGCCATCGTCACCCCGATGGGTCCCTATCTCTACCGCATCGCCTTCCAGCCCCTCGCCGAAGCCTCCATCCTCACCCTGCTGATCGCCGCCGTCGGCGTGCATCTGGCGCTGCTCGGCCTCGGCCTGATCTTCTTCGGCCCCGAAGGCTTCCGCGCCAATCCCTTCTCCGACGCCGTGTTGCAGATCGGCCAACTGACCATCCAGGGCCAGGCGCTCTGGGTGTTCGGCCTCACCATCGCGCTGATGCTGGCGCTCTCGCTGGTGCTGGTGTTCGCCACCACCCGCGTCATCTTCATCCCGC
>DATJEA010000361.1:0-3942 GCA_035497095.1 Acetobacteraceae bacterium
GCGCAGCGATGACGGCGGCGCCGACGACCGCGTATCGGCGACATCAATCAGCATCGCTTGATCCGCCCCGCCGCCACCGTCGGCCTGCCCATCTATCGCGCTCTGCGTCCGGTGCATTATCTGTTCCAACCTGTCGGCAAGGTCAAACTCCAGCCGACTGCCCCGGTCATGCGGCACGAACTGCGCGGGAACGCGTATCCACCCGGGATGCGCCGCCAGCCAGTCCGCCGGCGGCGTCTGGCCGTGGGGCACGAAGATGAACGGCACCCGCAATTCGCCCAATCGCGCCGCCTCATCCGCCCCCGACATCCCCGCCTCCATTTTGACGTTAATATAACTAACAGTTGCTCATCCCGATGGCAATACCGGCCCATCCGGTTCGGAATAAATTTTTTGCGTCTTTGCTTTCAAACCAGCAAAACCCACCTGTATGCGACATATCCCGGAATCGATCGTCAGCAGCGCCGCAAACGGCCTTTTGCCGGCGGGCGGCGCGGGCGGCATCCGAAGGAGGATAGAATGAGCGAAGCAGCACCATCATTGCCTGGTCCGGATTTCAGCGCCGGGGTGGCGCTGGATGCGCTGGCGGACGGCGAGAGCCTGCTCGGCCATGTCGGCGAGGAGGCGGTGCTGCTGGTGCGGCACGGTGACGAACTGCTGGCGGTCGGCGCTAATTGCAGCCATTACGGCGGCCCGCTGGCCGAGGGGCTGATCGTCGGCGATACCGTGCGCTGCCCCTGGCATCACGCCTGTTTCAGCCTGCGCACCGGCGCCGCGTTGCGCGCACCGGCGCTCGCCAGCGTCTCATGCTGGCAGGTGGAGCAGCGCGACGGCCGCGCCTTCATCCACCAACAACTGCAACCGGCCGCGGCGCCGGCGCTCTCCGGCGCCGATCTGCCGGCCTCGATCGTCATCGTCGGCGGCGGTGCGGCGGGCTTTTCCGCCGCCCAGACCCTGCGCGAGGAGGGCTATGCCGGCCCGGTCACCGTGCTGAGCGTCGACGCGGCGGCGCCCTGCGACCGCCCGAATCTGTCGAAAGATTATCTCGCCGGCACTGCCGAGGCGGACTGGATTCCGCTGCGTGGGCCGGACTGGTACACCGAGAACCGCATCGACCTGCGCCTCGGCGCCCGCGTCTCGGCGATCGAGACCAGCGCGCGCGCCGTGCTGCTCGCCGATGGCAGCCGGCTGCCCTATGGCGCGCTGCTGCTCGCCACCGGCGCCGAACCGGTCCGGCTCGATGTGCCCGGCGCCGACGCCGAGCATGTGCGGGTGCTGCGCACGCTGGCCGACTGCGATGCGCTGATCGCCCGCCTCGATGGTGCGCGGCGCTGCGTGGTGATCGGCGCCAGCTTCATCGGCCTGGAGGCGGCCGCGGCACTGCGCACCCGCGAGCTGGAGGTGCATGTGATCGGGCGCGAGCAGCGGCCGATGGAGCGGGTGATGGGCGCCGAGATCGGCGGCATGGTGCAGGCACTGCACGAACAGCACGGCGTCGTGTTCCATTTCGGCGCCACCGTCACCGAGATCGCGAAGGACAGCGTGACGCTCTCCACCGGCGAGAAACTCGATGCCGACCTGGTTGTGGTCGGCATCGGCGTGCGCCCGGCGCTGACCCTGGCGAGCGACGCCGGCCTGGCGATCGATCGCGGCGTGGTGGTGGACGAGTTCCTGCAAACCAGCGTCGCCGGCGTGTATGCCGCCGGCGACATCGCCCGCTGGCCGGACCGCCATACCGGCCAGGCGATTCGCGTCGAGCACTGGGTGGTCGCCGAGCGCCAGGGCAAGATCGCCGCACTCAACATGCTCGGCCGGCGGCAGCGCTTCGATGCGGTGCCGTTCTTCTGGAGCCAGCACTACGACCTGGCGATTTCCTATGTCGGCCATGCCGAAAGCTGGGATCGGGTGGCGATCGACGGCGATCCGGCCAGCCAGGACTGCGCCGCGACGTTCTGGAAGGACGGCCGCAAGCTGGCCGTGGTGACGGTCGGCCGCGACCTCGACAGCCTGCGGGCGGAACACGCGTTCGAGCGGGCGGCTGGAACGTGATGACCGGCGGCGCGTTTTTGCCTCGGCATGATCGCGCCGCCGGTGATCGCGCTGCAATGCTTAACTGTGTTGCGCGATTCAGACCTTCATGCGCGTCCGCCTGCGGCCATCACGCTTTAGCAATGGGCACTCTTCCGAGGAGAATGTCATGCCACGAGGCGACAAATCGAGCTACACCGACAAGCAGAAGCGCAAGGCTGCGCATATCGAGCAGGGTTACGAAGAGCGCGGCGTCGGCGCAGACGAAGCCGAACGGCGGGCCTGGGCGACCGTCAACAAGGAATCCGGCGGCGGCAACAAATCCGGATCGGGACGGGGAAAAAGAGACAACCATGCCTCCTCGCGCAAGGGTGGCGCCAGCCAGAGCCATGCGAAGCGGTCAGCCGCGGCGAAGAAAGGCTGGGAGACGCGGCGCAGCCAGGCGCAGGCCTGACGGCAGCCCAATCGGGTTGGCGCGAAACCGGCGCTACAGGGTCGGGTCGACCTCCTGGCCATAGAAGGTGGCGTAGCTGTTGCCTTCCAGCGCCAGGGAGACGATTTCGACCATCTCGGCCAGTTGCGCCTCGCTGGCGCCCTTCTTCTTGGCCAGCGAGGTGTGCGACGCGGCACAGTAGTGGCAGCCATTGGCGACGCTGACCGCGAGGTAGATCAGCTCCTTGGTCACCGCATCCAGCGCGCCGGGCTGCATGGTCGCCTGCGCCCGGTTCCAGAACCGGCGCATCACCTCCGGATGGCGCGCCATCGCCTTCCAGGCATTGTTCACATCCGGCACGCCGCGCGCGGTCTTGATCTCGTCCATCACCGCCTTCGCTTCGGGGGCGGCGTCCGCGTACTCGATCAGCTTGCCGTAGGTCATTGCAATCTCCTGGGTTCAGGTGAGAAACACGCCGCCATTCACATGGATCGTCTGGCCGGTGATATAGGCGCCCTCCGGCCCGACGAGATGGCGCACCGTGGCCGCGATATCCTCCACCGAGCCGCGCCGCCCGAGCGGGATGCCGCCCTCCAGCTTGCCCGGCCGCACCCCGGCAGCGGCGCCGCGCGCGGTGTCGATCGAGCCGGGTGCCACGCAGTTGCAGGTGATGCGATGCGGCGCCAACTCGATCGCCAGCGCCCGCATCAACCCTTCCAGCCCGGCCTTGGAGGAGGAAACATGGCAGCGATTCGGCACCCCCAGATGGGTGGAGACGCCGGACATGCCGACGATCGCCCCGCCGCCGCGCGCCACCATCAGCGGCGCCACCGCGCGGGCCAGCAGGAAGGCGCCGTCCAGCGCCACCGACAGAATCTCGCGCCATTCCGCCAGTTCCATCTGCAGAAACGGCGTCTGCCGCCGTAGCCCGGCATTGCTGACCAGGATGTCGACGCCGCCGAACCTGGCCTCGGCCGCCGTCACCATCGCCGCCACCGCCTCCGGCTGGGACACATCGGCCAGCGCCGCCATCGCGCTGCCGCCGGCAGCCGAGATCTCGCCGACCACCGCCTCCAGCGCCGCCGCATCGGAACGGCCATTGACCACCACGGCGGCGCCGTCGGCCGCCAGCCGCAACGCGATGGCGCGGCCGATGTTCTTGCCGGCGCCGCTTACCAGCGCCACTTTGCCTGTCAGCATCCCGCCTCCAAAGAAAGGTCTTCTTTTTGTGAACAAAAAGAAGCAAAAAAACTTTTCATGACTTGGTGTGTACGCACTTTCCGCCACGCCGCTGCTGCAAGGCGAATGGTTTTTTGGTTCTTTTCTGCAAAAAAGAACACCTTACTTCACGTAAACCCTGACCTCACGCGGCGGATTCCCGGAATCCCCGCGCACCGCCACATGCACGTTCTTCGGGTCCACCCCGAGCGCCAGCAGCCCATT
Source organism: Acetobacteraceae bacterium (assembly GCA_035497095.1). Lineage (GTDB taxonomy): Bacteria > Pseudomonadota > Alphaproteobacteria > Acetobacterales > Acetobacteraceae > 70-18. The sequence goes on from DATJEA010000361.1 coordinate 3,905, forward strand.
GGCGATCTCGGTGGCGTCCGCCGCGCCTTGCCGCAGCA
>DATJEA010000362.1:0-12336 GCA_035497095.1 Acetobacteraceae bacterium
GGCGCTGGCCGCCGAGCCGATCGATCGGCTGGTGACCGCGGTGGCTCGCCCGCCAGTCGCCGCAGTCGAGCCGCCTGCCGCGCCCCGCCCCGCCGCTCCGCCGCCGATGACGCTGCCGGCCCAACACGCCCAGGCGGCCGCCAATGCGGCAGGCAGTATCGCCGAACTGCGCGCCGCCTTGGCGGCGTTCGACGGCTGCGCGTTGAAGCGCACCGCCACCAACCTGGTATTCGCCGACGGCAACCCGCAATCCGGCCTGATGCTGGTCGGCGAAGGACCGGGCGGCGAGGAGGACCGCGCCGGGCTGCCCTTCGTCGGGCCATCCGGCCAGTTGCTCGACCGCATGCTGGCCAGCATCGGCATCACCCGCGAGACCTGCCTGATCACCAACCTCATCCCCTGGCGGCCGCCCGGCAACCGCAACCCGACCGACGCCGAGGTGCTGACCTGCCTGCCGTTCCTGCTGCGCCATATCGCGCTGGTGCGGCCGCGCCGGCTGGTGCTGCTCGGCAAACTGGCCACCCAGGCGCTCACCGGGAGCAACGCTGGTATTACCCGGGTGCGGGGCAAATGGGTGCAGATCACCGTCCCCGGCCTCGATCAGCCGGTGCCGGCGCTGCCGATGCTGCACCCGGCCTACCTGCTGCGCTCACCCGGCGCCAAGCGTCAGGCTTGGTCCGATCTGCTCCTGCTGCGCCGCACAATCGACATGGATTTGTCAAGTTACTGATTGCAGACGATCGGGCAAATCGCTGATCTATCATGCACCGTCTTAATTTCCGGGAAACGTCTCACCAGATTGGGTTGCGTCTCATCAGACTGCCGTGTACCCGTCCCGCCCATGCGAGGGATCGACGCAACGCGATCCCGCTTTCCCGCTGCCCGGGCGTTTCTCGCCGGGGTGGCGTTGCTGGCCGGTGCGACGGCCACCAAGGCGTATGCCGAAACGAAAGCGGGACACCCCCAGGCGGGCAACGACGAAGTCGCCATGGCGATACCGCGGGTATCGCCCTATGGCGGCTCGGGCGTGGCCTTGCCGCAGCCATTGGCGCCCAGCGAAGCCGCCCGCATCCGCCGCGTATTCGCCTCGCAGGCCAAGGGCGACATTCCCGCCGCGGTGCGCGACGGCGAGGCGATCGACAGCACCACGCCGCTCGGCGCGGCGATGCTGGGCGAGGTGCTGGCCGACCGCTATCTCGGCCGCTTCACCCGCCCGCAGGCGCCGGAGCTGAAGGCCTGGCTGGAACGCTGGTCCGAGCTGCCGGAGGCGCGGGCCATCCACGCCCTGCTGCTGATCCGCCTGCCCCGTGGCGAAACACCGCCGCCGCCGCCCCCCGCGCTGGCGCTGCCGCACAAACCGACCGCCGAAGATTCCTCAGCCGGCATCCCGGTGCCGGAGGAAAGCGAGCCGGCCGGCCGCGACCTCGCCCGCAATACCGCCACCGACCGCGCAGTGCTGGCCATCGCCCGCGACCAGCCGCACAGCGCCGCCGGCCGGGTGATCGCCCGCACCAAGAGCCTGCCGCCCACCTACGCCGCACAACTGCGTGGCGAGGCAGCCCGCATCCTGTTCACCCTGAATCAGGATGAGCAAGCGCACCGCCTCGGCTCGGCCGGCGTGCACGCCTGCAAGGGCGCTGGCGCGGACTGCCAGGAAGCCGCCTTGCCAGGCTACGTCGCCGGCCTCGCCGCCTGGCGGATGGGCAAGCCCGCCGCGGCCCGGCCGCTGTTCGCCGCCGCCTGGCGCGCCGAATACACCACCTCCGCATTGCGCGCCGGCGCCGCGTTCTGGGCCGCGCGCAGCCATCTGGCACTGGGCGACATCGCTGGCTACGTCCGCTGGATGCACCGCGCCGGCCAGGAAAAAGCCACCTTCTACGGCATGATCGCGCGCCGCACCGAGGGCCTGTCGGTCGGCCTCAATCGCGGCGCACGCGAAACCCTCGGCGAGGCCGATCTCGACGCGGTGGAAGCCACCCCGCTCGGCAAGCTGGCCTTCGCGCTGCTGCAGGTCGGCCAGCACGACCGTGCCGAGGCGGCGCTGCGCATGCTCTGGCCACAGGCCCAGGCCGAACCGCAACTCGGCCGCGCCATCATGCTGGTGGCCGAGCGCGCCGGCATGCCCAGCCTCGCCGCCCAACTGGCCGACCTGGTGCAGACCGCCGACGGCCGGCCGCGCGACGCGGTGCGCTTCGCGGTGCCGAGGCTGCGCCCTGCCGGCGGCTTCAAGGTCGACCCGGCGATGATCTATGCCCTGGCGCGCACCGAATCGAATTTCGACCCCACACTGGTCTCCCCGGCTGGCGCCCGCGGCCTGATGCAGATCATGCCGGCCACCGCCCGCTTCATCACGCGCGACCAGGAAACCGGCGCCGACCGTATTCAACTGCACGACCCGGCGGTGAATCTCGATCTCGGCCAGCGCTACGTCAGCTACCTGGCCTCGCTCGACGTGGTGGACGGCAACCTGATCAGCCTGCTCGGCAGCTACAACTCCGGCCCCGGCAATTTCGGCCGCTGGGGGCCGAAGGTGCGCGACCTCGGCGACCCGCTGCTGTTCATCGAGGCGGTGCCGATCGACGAAACCCGCGCCTTCATCCCGCGCGTGCTCGCCTATACCTGGATCTACGCCGCCAGGCTGCGGCTGCCGACCCCGAGCCTGGACGAACTCGCCGCCGGCGCCTGGCCGCGCTATCATCCGCTGCACACGATGCAGCCGGCGCCCAGCAGGGTTGAAGCCGCGCTGCATTAACAGGAGCAGCAGATGGCCCGCCTCGACCCGCCCCCCCTCGACCCCAAGCGCCCGTTCATCGCCGTCAACATCGCCGTGCTGACGGTCTCCGACACCCGCACCGCCGCCAACGACACCTCCGGCGACACGCTGGCCGCCCGCATCGAGGCCGCCGGCCACCACGTCACCGCGCGCGCGATCGAAAAGGACGACGCCAGCCAGGTCGAAACCCTGCTGCGCCGCTGGATCGCCGACCCCGCCATCGACGTGGTGATCACCACCGGCGGCACCGGCATCACCGGCCGCGACGTCACCCCGGAAGCCTTCGACCGCGTGCTGGAAAAGCGCATCGAGGGCTTCGGCGAGTTGTTCCGCATGCTCAGCTACCAGAAGATCGGCACCAGCACGATGCAATCCCGCGCCCTCGGCGGCGTCGCGCACGGCACCTACCTGTTCGCGCTGCCCGGCAGCACCGGCGCGGTGAAGGACGCCTGGGACGATATCCTGCTGTCGCAACTGGATAATCGCCACCGCCCCTGTAATCTGGTGGAACTGATGCCACGGCTCCAGGAACACCTGGCCGCCAGATAGCACCAAGGAGCCGCCGCATGCCGCCGATCAACCAGAGCGTCACCTGGGTCTACACCGACGACCTCGACGCCACCTGCCAATTCTACGCCGGCAAGCTCGGCCTCACCCAGGTGCTCGACCAGGGCCAGTGCCGCATCTACCGGATGAGCCCCACCGGCTTCCTCGGCGTCTGCCGCGTCCGCCCCGGCCGCGACAAGGAACCCCGAGGCGTCGTCATCACCTTCGTCACCGACGATGTCGACGGCTGGCACGCCCACCTGCTGGCCAACGGCGTCACCCCGGAAGGCCCGCCGAAGCACAGCGAGGCGTTCAACGTCTACGCCTTCTTCGCGCTCGACCCGAACGGCTACCGCCTGGAATTCCAGAATTTCCGTGACCCAAGCTGGAAACGATAACCGCGCATGCCCTCCTCCCGTCTCGACCACGCGCTCGACACATTGCCCGAACACTACGCCGGCCCCGGTGGTGCCGCGGCCGTGCTGCGCGACGGCGAGGTCATCGCCCAGCGCGCCTGGGGCTGGGCCGATCCGCAGGCCCGCATCCCGTTCACCGCGCAAACCCTGTCGCTGGTCTGTTCGATCACCAAGCAGTTCACCTGCGCGCTTCTGCTCGATCAGTTCCCCGACCCGACGCTGCTCGACGCCGATGTCCGCCGCCATCTGCCGCTGCTCGGCGCGGCGGCGCCGCGCACCCTCGACCTCTGCCACAACCAGTCCGGCATGCGCGACTACTGGGCGCTGGCGATGCTGTGCGGCGCCCCGGTGGAGGGCATGTTCCGCCTCACCGACGCCGACCACCTGATATCCCGCATCGCCTCGCTGCACTTCGCGCCGGGCACCAGCTATTCCTACGTCAACCAGAATTTCCGCCTGCTGTCGCAGATCATCGAGGAGCGCACCGGCCAGGATTTCGCCGCCCTGCTGCGCCGCCGCATCCTCGCCCCCGCCGGCATGCCGACCGCCCGGCTGAACCCCGACACCAGCCAGGTGCACGGCGGCACGGTCGGCCACGAGGGCAGCGTCGCCGACGGCTTCCGCCCGGCGGTGAACCGCATCCACTGGACCGGCGATGCCGGCCTGGCCGCCAGCCTCGACGACATGATCGCCTGGGAAAAGGCCATCGACGCGGTGCGCGACGACCCCGGCGCCCGCTATAATCGCCAGGCCGCAGCACAAACCTTCCGCAACGGTGCCCCCGCCCCATACGGCTTCGGCCTCGGCCATACCCCGATCCTCGGCCACGCCGCCAGCAGCCACGGCGGCGGCCTGCGCGGCTGGCGCAGCTTCCGCTTCCGGGCGCCGGCCGAGCGCGTCTCGGTGGTCGTGCTGTTCAACCACATGGCCGACGCCCGCGCCGCCGGCATCGCGTTGTTCGCCGCCCTGCTCGACCAGCCGGCACCGCCCGCCCCGCCGCCCTTGCCCGCCGACTGGGCCGGCAGCTACCTGGAACCACAAACCGGCCTCGCCACCCGGCTGGAGCCGGCCGGCACCCAGATGCGGCTGCACTACGCCACCAGCCCCGACCTGCTGACCCCCACCGCAACCGGCGAACTCACCGCCGGCGGCATCAACCTGCGCAAAACCGACGGCGAACTCTGGATGGATCGCGCCGGCGAAAACCAGTCGAGCCGCCTGCACCCGGTCCACGGCACGCCCGCCGCCGATATCGAAGGCAGCTACCATTGCGCCGAGCTCGACGCCACGCTCAGCATCGTTTCCGCCGGCGGCGTGCTCTACGGCGCCTTCAGCGGCTTCCTCGGCCGCGGCGAGATGCACCAGTTGATCCCGTTCGCCGAGGATATCTGGCGGCTGCCCTGCCCGCGTGCGCTGGATTTCGGCGCCCCCGGCGACTGGACGGTACGCGTCGAGCGCGGCGCCGCCGGCATCACCGGCCTCAAGCTCGGCTGCTGGCTGGCGCGCAACGTGGCGTTCACCCGAAGCTGACCGCGATGGCCGACCGCTTCATCGCCACCTACCAGGTCCGCGCCGAAGCCTCGGCAATCGCCGCCCGGGCTGCCGAGATCGCGGTCGAGCAGAGCGTCGAAATGCCGCTCGCCGCGATCGACGCCCCGGACATCCTGCGCGATATCGTCGGCCAAGTTGCCAACATCGCCGAACTCGCCCCCGGCCGCTTCGAGGTCCGCATCGCGCTCTCCTGCGCCACCGCCGGCGCCGATGCCGGCCAGTTGCTCAACATGCTGTTCGGCAACACCTCGCTGCATGACGACGTCATTCTGGTGGATGCCGAATTCCCGCCGGCAATCCTGGCCGCCCATTCCGGCCCCAATTTCGGCCTGCATGGCCTGCGTGCCCGTGGCAAAATCGGCAGGCGCGCACTCACCTGTTCGGCCATCAAGCCGCAGGGCCTGCCGCCAGCGCAACTCGCCACCCTGGTACACCGCTTCGCGCTGGGCGGCCTTGATTTCGTCAAGGACGACCACGGCCTCGCCGACCAAACCTATTCCCCATTCGCCGCCCGCGTCGCCGCCTGCGCCGCCGCCGCCCGCGCCGCCGGCGGCACCACCCGCTACGTGCCCAGCATCACCGGCACGCAGGATGCCATGCGGCAACAAATCCGCATCGCAAGCGACGAAGGCATCGACACCGTGATGCTGGCGCCGATGATCGCCGGCCTCGCCAACATGGCCGCCCTGACCCGCGAATTTCCCAGCATCGCCTTCTTCGCCCACCCCAGCCTGGCCGGCGCCGCCCGCATCGCACCCCCGTTGCTGATCGGCAGGATCTTCCGCCTGCTCGGCGCCGACGCGGTGATCTTCCCCAACCACGGCGGCCGCTTCGGCTACACCCCTTCCACTTGCCGCGCCCTGGCCGAAGCCGCACGCGGCGACCTCGCCGCAACCCGCCCATCGGTGCCGGTCCCGGCCGGCGGCATGACGCTGGCGCGGGTGCCGGAAATGCTGGACTTCTACGGCCCCGACGTGATGCTGCTGCTCGGCGGCAGCCTGCTCGCGGCGCATGAGCGCCTGACCGAGGCCACCGCCGAATTCACCGCGGCCGTGGCCCGGCATGAGTATAAGGAAGGTGTTCTTTTTTGAAAAAAAGAACCAAAGAACTTTCATTCGCCTTGCAGCCGCGGGATGGCGGAGAGCGCGTACACTCCAATGAATGAAAAGTTTTTTTGCTTCTTTTTGTTCACAAAAAGAAGATTCTTCCTTGCCTTTCTCTGACCCAGGGACACCCGACCATGGACACTCCGCACCTCCGCCCAGCCAAGCCCGACTTCCGCTGGCAAGGCGTCGAGCGCATGCCGTACAAGGAGCAAGGCGAAGCGCCGTTCCGCGCCATCACCCGCCAGGTGCTGTTCGACGAGCAGGCGCTGGGCTGCCAGTTGCGGTATTTCGAGATGGCGCCGGGCGGGTATTCCACCTTGGAACGGCACGAGCACATGCACGCGGTGATGATCCTGCGCGGCCACGGCCAATGCCTGCTGGGCGATGCGGTGCGCGACGTGGCGCCGCATGACCTGGTGACCATCCCGGCCTGGACCTGGCATCAGTTCCGCGCCAATGCCGGCGAGATCATGGGCTTCCTGTGCATGGTCAACCAGCAGCGCGACAAGCCGCAACTTCCCGACGCCGAGCAGCGTGCGGCGCTGGCCGCCGATCCGGCGGTGGCGGCATTTCTCGGCGCGCCGTCGCCAATGCCGCGTTAGCCAATCTCGCGTTAGCCAATGGGACGTTAACCATTTCGCGCAAAAATGAGCGTGCGCCAACAAACCTGAGCGCCCGCCAAAAACCGGCACATGGCTGTTTCGCGGCACGCCCCACGGCGCCGCGTCACCCTGGATGCGCGCATGTCCGCCGGTTCCGCTCTGCTGCCCCGCTCGCTGTTTGGCGATACCCAGCCTGATCTGCTGTTCGAAATCCCCGGCGCACAGGTGCCGCTGGCCTTGCTGGCCCGCGCTGTCGCCCCGCCGGCCGCCGCCTTCGTGGCGCCGGCGTTGCCGGTCCCGCCGCCAAGCGCTGCCATCGTCGCGCCGGCGCCGGTCGGAGCACCCACGATCACCGTCATCGCCAATCCGGCATCGGTCCCCACCGTCACAGCCGCCACCGCCATGCCCGACCCGCTCAGCCTCGCCGCCGCCGACCAGGCGCTGGGCGGCAGCGTGGCGCGTGGGATGTCCGGCGCCACCGGCGCCGGCGTGGTGGTCGGCATCCTGTCCGACAGCTTCAATATCACCGGCGCCTATGCCGATGACGTGGCGCACGGCCTGCTGAACCCCGGCGCCACGGTGCTCAAGGAAGGGCCGGCCGGCAGCAGCGACGAGGGCCGCGCAATGGCCGAGCTGATCCACCAGGTCGCCCCCGACGCGCAGATCGTGTTCTACTCCGGCTTCGGCGGCCAGGCCGATTTCGCCCACGGCATCAGTGCCCTGGCCGCCGCCGGCGCCAGCATCATCGTCGACGACGTGACCTACCTCAACGAGCCGTTCTACCAGGACGGTGCCGCGATCCAGGCGGCGGTGGAGCAGGTGGTGGCGTCCGGCGTGTCGTATTTCACCTCGGCCAGCAACCAGGGCGGCAATTTCTTCGAGAGCGCCTTCACGCCGCTCACAACCGCCTTGCCCGGCCTGTCCGGCGGCTTCGTCGCGGCGAATTTCGGCACCGCGGCCGCCGCCACGCCCCCCGCCCCCACGCCCTATGTCAATCTCAGCATCGCGCGCGGCGCCACCGCCACCATCGACCTGCAATGGGACGCGCCGTTCGCCAGCATCGGCGCCAGCGCGGGTGCCACCACCAGCCTCGGCATGGTGCTGTACGACGCCACCGGCCGCATCGTCTCCTATGCGCTGCGCAGCGAGATCGGCGGCGACCCGGTGGCGCTGCTGCAATTCACCAACAGCTCCGCGTCCACCAATTTCCGCCTGGCGGTGATCACCGATGGCGGCCAGACGGTGCCCAGCCAGTTCAAGTTCATCGCCTACGGCCAGGGCACCAGCATCGCCGATCCGCGCGCCGGCCAGGGCTCAGGCAGCATCATCGGCCATGAGATGGTGCCGGAAGCCAACACCGTCGGCGCCATCGCCTACAGCCAGACCGCGGCATTCGGCGGCGGCGGCAGCGTCGAGGGGTTTTCCTCGCGCGGCCCCGGCAGCTTCCTGTTCGATGCCGAGGGCAACCGGCTGGACACGAAGCTGTCCAGCACCGGCGTGGATTATGTCGCGCCGGACGGCTCGGCGACCAGCGTGTTCAACCCGTTCTACGGCACCTCCGCCGCCGCGCCCAACGCCGCCGCGGTGGCAGCGCTGATGTTGCAGGTGAGCCCCGGCCTGACGCCGGCGCAGGTCTCCGCGATCCTGGCCAGTTCCACCATCGCCGCCAGCGGCCCGGCCGGTAGCGCCGGCGCCGGGCTGATCCAGGCCGCCGCCGCGGTCAAGGCGGCGATCGCCATGGCCGGGCCGGCCGGCCAGTCGCACAGCTTCACCATCCCGCCCGCCGCCGCCACCCCGCCCGGCACCGTGGTCAGCAGTGCGGCAATCCGCAACGCCGCCAACGCCATCGCCGCCGCCTACCAGGCGGTGCCGAATCCGGCGGCCGACTACACCGCGACGCCCGACCTCGCCTCCGGCCTGGTGCTGGCGACGGGCGACAGTCTCGGCAACATCGGGGCCGGCGATCTGGCGCTGCTGCATCTGGTCGACCCGACGCCGGGCAGCCTGTACGACCCGGTACACCTGCTGGCATAACCGGGCGGAACGCGCCAAACTGGCCGGCGGACAAACCGGAGGCCCAGCATGATCGATGCCGAAAAACTCGCGGCGATCCGCGCCCGCTACCCGAACGGCGGCAAGGAGGAGGTGCACGATCCCGATCTGCGGCGGGCGCAGTCGGTGGCATTCAACGCCGCCGGCCGACGCCGCCTGCCCTATGGCGGGGTCTCCACCTTCCTCGATGCGCCATATCGCCCGGATGCCGCCGATTCGGCGGATTTCGAGGGCTTGCAGGTGGCGCTGATCGGCGTGCCGATGGACCTCGCGGTGACCAACCGCAGCGGCTCCCGCCTCGGCCCGCGCGCGGTGCGCTCGGTGGAGCGGATCGGGCCGTACAACCACGCCCAGCGCGTCTCGCCCTCGGCCGAATTGCGCGCCGCTGATGTCGGCGACGTGCCGTTCCGCAGCCGCTATTCGCTGCCCGACTCGGTAGCGGACATCGAAACCTTCTATACCAAGGTGCATGCCGCCGGGGTGCTGCCGCTCAGCGTCGGCGGCGACCATTCGATCAGCTACCCGATCCTGCGCGCGCTGGGCCGCCACCGGCCGGTCGGCATGGTGCATATCGACGCCCATTGCGACACCTCCGGCGAGATGGAGGGCAGCCGCTTCCACCATGGCGGCCCGTTCCGCCAGGCGGTGCTGGACGGCGTGCTGGACCCCGAGCGCAGCATCCAGATCGGCATTCGCGGCTCGGCGGAGATGCTCTACGAGTTCTCCTATGCCACTGGCATGACAGTGATTCATGCCGAGGAGGTGGACAAGATGGGCATCGACGCGGTGATCGCCCGCGCCCGCGCGGTGATCGGCGATGACCCGTTCTACCTGACCTTCGACGTCGACGGCATCGACCCGGCCTATACGCCCGGCACCGGCACGCCGGAGGTCGGCGGCCTCACCCCGCGCGAGGTGCTGGCGATCATCCGCGGCATGCGCGGGCTGCCGATCATCGGCGGCGATGTGGTGGAGGTGGCGCCGCAATACGACGCCAGCACCGTCACCGCCCAGGTCGGCGCGCAGATGCTGTTCGAGTTGTTCTGTCTGGCGGCGCTGGTCGGCAAGTGAAGCTGCCGGCCGAAGCGGTGCATCTGCCGTTCGAGGCCGGGCGGTATCGCATGGCGATGGGGCTGCTGGCCTGCGCGCCGGAGGCGCTGATCGAGCTGGATGACCAGTATCCGGAGGAGCTGAACGAGCGCAAAAACCTGCTCGAAACGCGCAAAAACGACGTGCTTTCGGTGCTGCCGGAGGCCGCGGAAGCAAATTTCGAGCTGCTGCAACGGCTGGGAACGCTGTTGCCGACCCGATTCCCGGCCTGGTTCAGCCGCGACGGTGTTATGCTGCATAACTATATTACCAACGAAACATGGAACCTGGCCGAACCGGCGCTCGATCCGCTGGAAATCGCCGGGCGGCTGGTGCAGGAGGATCTCTGCCTGCTGCGCCCCGGCCCGGATGGCCCGGTGCTGGTCAGCGCGGTGCTGTGCTTCCCCAGCCGCTGGAGCCTCGCCGAAAAAATCGGCCGGCCAATGGCCGCGATCCATGCGCCGGTGCCGTTCTATGGCGATCGGCTGGCCCGCCCGGTGGACCGGCTGATGGCGACGCTGAAGCCGGGCAGATTGGTGGAGCGGTTCAACTGGTCGGTGGTGGACGACGCGGCACTGTTCCAGCCCGCCGGGCATGGGCGGCGGGCGCATAACGCCGCGATCACCGCCGCCAACGCCGGCAGCATGCTGTTCCTGCGCGTCGAACGCCAGACGCTCAGCCTGCTGCCGGACAGCGGCGCGGTGCTGTTCAGCATCCGCATCCATCGCTATCCACTGGCCCGCATCGCAGCCCAGCCGGCGGTGGCGGCCAATTTGCATAGCGCGGTGGAGGCGCTGCCGGCGGAGATGGCGGCCTACAAAAGCATCCCGCCGTTTCGTGATGCGCTGCTCGCCTATCTGGCCGGGCGGGCCGCCGCGTGAGCGGGCGCATCCGTCATCTTACCTGTTTCGCGCCAGACTGCCGGCCACCACCGCGACGGCCGGCGTTGCCGCAGCATGCCTGGATGGAGGGCTGGGTCGCCGAACTCGGCTGGGTCGGCTTCGATGCCGCCAATAACCCGTGCCCGACCGACCGCTATGTGCGGCTCGCGGTCGGGCTCGACGCGGTGTCGGCGGCGATCCGTGGCGTTCGCCGCGGCAGCGGGGCGGAGGAGATGGCGCTGGCGCTGACCCTGGCCGGGCAATAGCCGCACACTCGAGCCACGATGAAAACCGCGTTTCGGCTGATCGCGGCGGCTGGTTGGTCGCAACGACCAGTTCGGCAAAAGCGGCCTGAACAAGTGGCGGACCCAGCTTTCGCCCGAGGAGCAGGCGCAAATTACCGCGATTTTTCGCCAGTCCTGGATCTGGCAACGCTACCCGGAGTTCCATGACGACGCCGCGCCGGCCAGCGCCTCGGCCGCGCCGCAACTGGCGCATTGATGCCCTGGGGCGCCTGCGCTCGCGCCGGGGTATCCGCTTGATTCGACTGGCCGATTCGGCCGGCGGCTGGCCGGTTGCCGGGGTGCTCGCCGGGCGGTCCGATCCCGGCCCTTGCCGGCCGGGCGCCGGGGCGATTCTGCCACCGAATCAACGGCCCTTGGCGCGGCCAGGCCGCCTTCTGCGCCGGGGTCGGAGCACTAGCATCCGGCACCGATCATCGCTATGACGCTGCCAGCACCATAATCGGCCGCAACGACATGTCGGCCGCCTCACCCTCATGCCCGACGGAAAGTTTAGCCATGGCGTTGGCCACGCAGCAGCCCGCTTCACTCCCGGAACACTCCCGCAAGGTCAGCGCCATGCCAGCCCATCTGAAGGCGCTGGAGGCCGAAAGCATCCATATCATGCGCGAGGTGGCCGGCCAGGCCCGCGCGCCGGTGCTGCTGTATTCGATCGGCAAGGATTCCACGGTGCTGCTGCATCTGGCGCGCAAGGCGTTCCATCCCGGCCGGCTGCCGTTTCCGCTGCAGCATATCGATACGCTATGGAAGTTCCGCGACATGATCACGTTCCGCGACAACACGGCGCGCGAGATGGGGCTCGATCTGAGGGTGCATACCAATCCCGAGGGCATCAGGCGCAACATCAACCCGTTCGATTACGATAGCGTGCTTTATAACCAGATCATGAAGACCGACGCGCTGAAGCAGGCGCTGACCGAGGGCGGCTATGACGCGGCGATCGGCGGTGCCAGGCGCGACGAGGAGCGCTCGCGCGCCAAGGAGCGGGTGTTCTCGGTGCGCGGGCCGGGCCATAGCT
>DATJEA010000363.1:0-5626 GCA_035497095.1 Acetobacteraceae bacterium
CAGCGCTTTTTTGAAAAAAAGCGCGCAAAAAACTTCATTCGCCTTGCAACCTCGGACGGACGGAGAGGGCGGAGTCTCCAAACCCAGGGCGCGAAGCGCCGTCATGAAGTTTTTTTGCTTCTTTTTGTTCACAAAAAGAAGGCCTTCCTTGCCTCTCTCCGCTGCGCATCAACATGCAGCGCGACAATAGCCAAGTTTTTTGCGCGCTTTTTTTCAAAAAAACGCTACTTCCTCCAGGTCAGCACCGAGCTCGCCGCGTAGTTCCACACCAGGCTCATCGCCGCCCCGGCCAGCCCCGCCACCCACCACGAGGAATGGCCGGGCCCGAACAGGAAGATCGACACGCTGAGATTACCCACCGCGCCGACGCTGCAGATCAGCGCGAAGGTGACCAGCCCGCGCAGCCAGCGCCAGCCCGACAGCCGGCGGTCGCGGAAGGTGAACAGGTTGTTCAGCTCGAAATTGCCCAGGATGGCGGCGGCGGTGGCGACCCCCTGCGCGGTCGCGAAGGCCAGCCCGGCCAGCAGCCCCAGCCACAGCACCAGCAGATGCGCCGCGATGCCCAGCGCGCCGACGCTGGCGAACAGCACGAAGCGGATCGGCACGATATGGCCGATCATCTTGTCCAGCAGCAGCAGCGCGTAGTCGCGCAGCACGCCGGCGTCCATCTTGCTGTCGCCATGCACCCGGCTGCGGAAGCTGTACGGCAGCTCCACCAGCCGCGGCGGCGCCGGCAGCGAGGCGACGATGTCGAGCAGAATCTTGAACCCCATCGCCGAGAGGTTGCGCACCGCGCGGTCGAAGGTCTCGCGCCGGATCATGAAGAACCCGCTCATCGGGTCGGACAGCGGCACCTTCAGCAACAGCTGCGAAATCCGGGTGGCCAGTGTGGAAAGCCCGGCGCGGGTGGCGTCCCAGTCGCCCACCCCGCCGCCGGCGACATAGCGGCTGCCGATCGCCAGCTCGGCATCGTCCCTGGTCAGGGCGGCCAGCATCAGTGGCAGCAGCGTCTCGTCGTGCTGCATGTCGCCGTCGATCGCCGCGATACAGGGCGCCAGGCTGGCCTGCGCGCCCTCGATGAACGCCGACGACAGGCCGCGCCGGCCGATCCGGTGCAGCAGCCGAACGCGCGGGTCGCCGGCGGCCACGGCGCGCACCGCGTCCCGGGTGCCGTCGGTCGAATCGTCGTCGACGAAGATCGCCTCCCAGCCGATGCCGGCCAGCGTCGCGTCCAGCCTGGCGACCAGCGGGGCGACGTTGTCGCGCTCATTGAGCACCGGGATGACGACGCAAAGCGCCAGCGGGGCAACATTCATGGCGCGCATCTAACCCGTCCGCCCGCCCGCCGCCAAGTGCGCCGTCAGCCGGCACGCGGCCGGCGAACCCGGCGGCCCGGAACACACGGTTGCATTCGGCGCGACAATCTTCGATAAATTTAAAGAATTAATGACAACGACGATAGAACGGATGCGAATCGTTTCGAAGCACCGCAGGCTCACCGCAGACTGTGGGCACGCCGGGCCGCCTCACCCGGCCGCGCCGAGCCGGCCGCGGTGAGCCTCGACGAAGATAGCGACCGCTGGACCCCCGGCGAGGTCTGGTCGCTCAGCGAGGCGCTCGGCCTGGGCCGCGACAGCGAACTCGCAGCCCTGCGCGACTCCGGCCTGATCGACCCCGAATATTATGCCGCCACCGGCCCGGTGCCGGGCGATGATCCGGCGGCGCATTTCCTCGACCATGGCTGGCGCGAGGGCCGGCAGCCCAACCCGTATTTCGCCCCGCATTGGTATCTGCGGCAGAACCCGGACGTGCAGCGCGCCGGCGTGAACCCGCTGCTGCACTACCTGCGCTACGGCGAGGCGGAGCGCCGCGCCCCCTGCGCCTGGTTCGACCTGGCCTGGTACGCCAGCCGCCACACCGCGCCGGCCGGGCGCTCCCTGCTCTGGCATCTGCTGCAACAGCGCCGCAGTGGCGCGGTCAGCCCGCTGCCGGAGTTCGACCCGGAGTTCTATCTGACCACCTACCCCGACATCGCCGCCGCCGGCATCGACCCGTTCGAGCATTACCTGCACTGGGGCTACCGCGAGGGCCGCGACCCGTCGGCGGAGTTCGACACCAAATATTACCTGCGCCGCTACCTGGATGGCGATCTGGCGGAAAACCCGCTGCTGCATTACCGCCGCGCCCGCCACCTGATCCGCCTGCACCCAAGGCCGCCGCCCGATGAGAGCGACGCGTTCGAACAGGCGCGCTACACCACCCGGCCCGGCCCGCTGTTCGAGGCGCGGGCGCCGCTGCCGCCGTCCGCCCGCCGGCGCGCCAAGCTGCTGGCCTATTACCTGCCGCAGTTCCACCCGATCGCCGAGAACGACGCCTGGTGGGGCGAGGGCTTCACCGAATGGACCTCGATCGCCCGCGCCATGCCGCGCTTCGCCGGCCACTACCAGCCGCGCATCCCGCGCGATCTCGGGCATTACTCGCTGGCCGATCCGGAGACCATGCGCCGGCAGATCGACATGGCGCGCGAGGCCGGGCTGTTCGGCTTCGTGCATTATTTCTACTGGTTCAACGGCCGCCGCCTGCTCGAACGCCCGACCGAGGCGATGCTGGCCGACCCCAGCCTCGACTTCCCGTTCTGCCTGATGTGGGCCAACGAGAACTGGAGCCGCCGCTGGGATGGCTCGGAGCAGGAGGTGCTGATCGCCCAGGACTGGCGGCGCGAGGACGAGCCGGCGCTGCTGGACTGCCTGGCGCGGCATTTCCGCGATCCGCGCTACATTCGCATCGCCGGCCGCCCGGTGCTGATGCTGTATCGCCCCGGCCTGATCCCCGACACCGCCGTCACCATCGCCCGCTGGCGCCGGAGGTTCCAACGTCGGCATGGCGAAAATCCGCTGCTGGTGATGTCGCAGAGCTTCGCGGCCAGCGATCCGGCGGCGTTCGGCTGCGATGGCGCCATCGAGTTCCCGCCGCACAAGCTGGTCGACGGGCTCGCGTTGCAGAACCAGCATCTGCGCTATTTCGACCCGCGCGCCACCGCCCAGGTCTATGCCTTCGCCGACATCGCCGCCGCCTCGCTGGCCGAGCCGTCGCCGGCCTTCCCGCTGATCAAGACGGCGATCCCCGGCTGGGACAACGACGCCCGTCGCCAGGGCGCCGGGCTGGTGGTGCACGGCGCCACGCCGGCCGCCTATCAGGCCTGGCTGGCGGCGCTGGTCGACCGCGCGGTGGCGCAGCCGTTCCTCGGCGAGCCGCTGGTCTGCATCAACGCCTGGAACGAATGGGCCGAGGGCGCCTATCTGGAGCCGGATTGCCATTTCGGCGCCGCCTTCCTCAACGCCACCGCCCGCGCCGTCACCGGTCTGGGCGCCGAGGCGGCCGGGCCGGGCCTGCTGCTGGTCGGCCACGACGCCTTCCCGGCCGGCGCGCAACTGCTGCTGCTGCATCTGGCGCGGCGGCTGCGCGCGGCGTTCGGGGCGCGGCTGGAGCTGCTGCTGCTCGGCGATGGCACGCTGCGGCCAGACTACGCGGCGGTGGCGCCGACCCGGCTGGCGAGCACGCCCGAGGCGTTGCGCGAGGCGGTGGCCGCTGCCGCCGGGCGTGGCTTTCGCGCCGCGCTGGTCAACAGCAGCGCCGCCGCCTGGAGCATCCCGGCGCTGCACGAGGCCGGCATCGCCAGCACGCTGCTGGTGCACGAACTGCCGCGGCTGATCGCCGAAAAGCAGTTGCACCCCGGCCCCGGCGCCACGCTGGCCCGCCACGTGGTGTTCCCGGCCGCGGCGGTGCGCGACGGTTTCGCGGCGATCTGCGCGCTGCCCGCCGATCGCGTGCTGCTGGCGCCGCAGGGCGTCTACCGGCCGATCGCGTTCTCCGCCCGCCGCCGCGCCGCCCATCGCGCCCGCCTCGGCGTGGCCGAGCGCGCCGGGCTGGTGCTGGGCGCCGGCTACGGCGATCTGCGCAAGGGCTTCGACCTGTTCCTGCAGGCCTGGCGGGCGGCCAGCCGGCGCGACCGGCAGGTGGTGTTCTGCTGGATCGGCGCGCTGGACCCGGCCATGCAAGGCTACCTGGCGCCGGAGATCGAGGCCGCCACCGCCACCGGCCGCTTCCTGCTGCCCGGTCACCAGGATGACGTCGCGGACTGGTTCTGCGCCGCCGATCTTTTCGCGCTGACCTCGCGCGAGGACCCGTTCCCCTCCACGGTGCTGGAGGCGCTGTCGGCCGGCCTGCCGGTGGTGGCGTTCGAGGGGGCCGGCGGCATCCCGGCGCTGCTGCGCGGCCATGCCTGCGGCCGGGCGGTGCCGATGGCCGACGCCACCGCGATGGCCCGCGCGCTGCTGGCGCAGTTCCACCACGGCGCCACCGACCGGGCCCGGCTGGCCGGCCTGGCCCGCCGGCATTTCGACTTCGCCGCCTATGCCGAGGCGATGCTGCATCTGGCGCAGCCCGAGCTGCCACGCATCTCGGTGGTGGTGCCGGGCTACAACTACGCCCGCTACCTGACCGCCCGCCTCGCCTCGATCTTCGCCCAGACCCATCCGGTGGCGGAAATCCTGGTGCTCGACGACGCGTCGGCCGACCACAGCCCGGCAGTCGCCTCGCGGGTGGCCGCGGCGGCCGGGCGCGAAATCCGCCAACTGGTCAACATCGAGAACTCCGGCGGCGTATTCCAGCAATGGCGCCACGGCGTGGAGCAGGCGCGCGGCGACTGGGTGTGGATCGCCGAGGCCGACGACCTCGCCGAACCGGCCCTGCTGGCCACGCTGGCGGCTCGCTTGGCCACCGCGCCGGACGTGGTGATGGCGCTGTGCGACAGCCGCAGCATCGACGCCGACGGTGCTGGCATCTGGCCGGACTACCAGGGCTACTACGCCAGCAGCGGCGCCGGCGCGCTGGCGCAGGACGGCCTGTTCCCGGCCCGCGACTTCGCCGCCCGATTCCTCGCCGAACGCAACCTGATCCTCAACGCCAGCGCCGTGCTGTGGCGCCGCACTGCGCTGCTGGAAGCGCTGCGGCGCTGCACCACGGAACTGCAAGCCTACCGCATGGCCGGCGACTGGCGGCTGTATCTGGAAGTGCTCGGCCACTCCGACGGCCAGGTCGCCTGGGTGGCGCAGCCGCTCAACATCCACCGCCGCCACGCCGCCAGCGTCACCGGCAGCCTGGCGCCGGACGCGCAGGTCGCGGAAATCGCCCGGGCGCAGGGCGCGGCTTTGGAGATACTCGGGGGTGGCGCAGAATTGGTGAAGCGGCAGGAAGAATACAGGAAGGAAGTGGCAGAGTAGTTCTTCTTTTTGTGAACAAAAAGAAGCAAAAAACTTTTTATTCGTTTTGGAGACTCCGGCGTCTCCGCGTCACCGATGTCGCAAGGCGAACAAAAGTTTTTTGGTCCTTTTTTTCAAAAAAGGACTGCTTCCTTTTTCGCTAACCTGCCTTGCGCCACCAGCGTCTCAGCGATCTGAATCGCATTCAGCGCCGCCCCTTTGCGCAGATTGTCCGACACGCACCAGAACGCCAGGCCGTGCTCCACGGTCGGGTCCTTGCGCAGCCGGCTGACGAAGGTGGCGTCCTCGCCGGCGCATTCCAGCGGCGTCATGTAGCCGCCGTCCTCGCGGGTATCCATCACCGC
>DATJEA010000364.1:0-1991 GCA_035497095.1 Acetobacteraceae bacterium
CCCTGCTCGCCAAATGCCTCGTGGGTACGCATGCAGCGTGCCATCGATGCGGCATCGATCCGCTGTACGACCCCCTTCACCTCATACTGCGTACATTGGGCGATCACCGACTCCGGCGCCCCCTTGACGATCAGCAGCCGCTCGTCGTCGTGCTCGACGACCACGGCCAGCCGGCGCCGCTCGAAATCGAACGGAATCTCGTCCAGCTTGCGGTACTCGCTCACCGCAAGCGTCTGGCAGTTCAGTATCGCCGTGTCGAGCGGGCTGCGAATGCCGGTCTCGAACGATGC
This sequence comes from Acetobacteraceae bacterium, assembly GCA_035497095.1. Classification (GTDB taxonomy): domain Bacteria; phylum Pseudomonadota; class Alphaproteobacteria; order Acetobacterales; family Acetobacteraceae; genus 70-18. The sequence continues at coordinate 291 of DATJEA010000364.1, forward strand.
ATTCAGATAGGCCAGCAGATGTGGCCGCTCGGACGCGCCGCCGAACGGATCAACCGTTGAGGCCAGCGACGTCTCGCTGCTGGTCAGCGTGCCGGTCTTGTCGCTGAGGAGCACCGTCATGCTGCCGAAGTCTTCGATGGCGGCGAGATGCTTGACGATGACCCGCTGGCGCGCCATGCGCACGGCCCCGCGCGCCAAGGTGACCGTGATGATCATCGGCATGAACTCGGGGGTGAGGCCGACCGCCAGAGCCAGCGCGAACAACATGGTCTGCAGCGGTGGCCGATGCGAGGCGATGCCGATGAGCAGGACGGCGAGCAGCAGGAACACCATGGTGTGCATGATCAGCCGGGCAAAATCGCTCAGGCCGCGCTCGAATTCGGTGGGCGGCGGACGCTCGGTCAACGCCTCGGCGACATCGCCAAGAGCCGTATCGCGGCCGGTGGCAAAGACGAGTGCAGTCGCCGTACCGGCAACGACCGACGTGCCGAGAAAAACCAGATGCCGCGCATCGGCGCTTCGATCCTGGCCCTCAGGCCCATCGGCCACATCCTTTTCCACGGGCATCGACTCGCCCGTGAGCGCGGCTTGCAGCACATGCAGGTTGCGCGCGGTGATCAGGCGAGCGTCCGCGGGTACCCGGTCCCCCGCGACCAGCCGGATCAGGTCGCCCGGCACCACGTCACGGCGAGGCCGCTCCTGCCAGCGGCCATCGCGGCAGACCGTGGCCATCGGTGCGATCTCGTCGCGTAGACGATTGGCCGCACGCTGGGAGCGGTAACTCAACGCGAAATTGAGGGTGACGCTGAGGATCACCATGGCCGCGATGATGGCGGCACCGACGATATCCCCGAGGAACCCGGAGACGCCGGCCGCCAGTAACAAGATGACCACCAGTGGATTGGTGAACAGCAGGAGCAAGGCCGAGAAGGCGCCGCCATGGCCGGCGGTACGGGCCTCGTTCGGTCCATACCTGACCTGCCGATTTTGAGCCTCACGTTCCGACAACCCATCGCTATGGCTTGCGGGCACACCAGGCGGTGCGCCCGCCGGCTTGCCGGTCGAAGTCCGCGGAAGAGGGGCGGCGGTAGGGATGTCATGCATGGTGTCGGCAACGCTAAGAAGAACGCCGCGCCGGCATATTGATGCTCATCAATACTCCATGCCGAAGGCGAGTGCCGAATGCGCTCGCATGGCGCGGTCGCCGATGGTCATCACGGCGGTGGGCGGCGGGTGCCGCGGTTGCAACCAGAGCGCGGCTCGACGGCGAAGCTGTCAAAGCCGGTGCGACGAGGTGTCACAGCGAAATTCACGGTCCAAGGTGTACACCATGCGCCGAACCGGGTTTCCTCCACGTCCACGGGGATGGCCAGATCATGACTACCGATACCTTGGCCCGCCAGCCGCTTGATCCCGCCGAACTGCACGGTATCGACGCCTGGTGGCGCGCCGCGAATTATCTTTTGGTCGGGCAGATTTACCTGCGCGCGAATCCGCTGCTGCGCGAGCCGCTGGCGCTGGAACACGTCAAACGCATGCTGCTCGGCCATTGGGGCACCACGCCCGGGCAGAACTTCATCTACGCGCACCTGAACCGGGTGATCAGGCAGCACGATCTGGACATGCTGTACATCTCCGGCCCGGGGCACGGCGGACCGGCCGTGGTGGCCAATGCCTATCTCGACGGCACCTACAGCGAGG
>DATJEA010000365.1:0-4607 GCA_035497095.1 Acetobacteraceae bacterium
TTATAATTGGCAGTTTGAATTATAGGCTCATCCATAACTGATTGTGTCTTCACGCTGCAAAACCGACTTTAAATTTGGTTTTTTGGCCATCACCCGCTGCCGCAGCCCGCCGGAAAGCTGGTGCGGATATTGCCCCAGCCGCATCCCCGGCGCGGTGATGCCGACCTTGTCCAGCAGCGCCGCGGCGCGCTCCATCGCCTCCGCCCGGCTGCCGCCACGGTGCCGCCGGCGCACCTCGGCCATCTGCGAGCCGACGGTATAGGCCGGGTTCAGGCTGGTCATCGGCTCCTGGAAGATCATCGCCATCTTGTCGCCGCGCAGTTGCGCCATCTGCCGTTCGGACCAGTCGCGCATATCCTGGCCGTCGAACGCCAGCCGCTTGGCCGAGCGCACCGCGCCACGCGCCAGCAGGCTCATCACCGCCAGCGCCGAGACCGACTTGCCGCAGCCCGACTCGCCGACCAGGCAATGCGTCTCACCACGCTCCACCGTCAGCGACACGCCGCGCACCGCCCTGGTGCCGCCGCCGAAATGCACGCGCAGGCCCTCGACTTCCAGCAGGGGGGTCATGCATGGCCTCCGGGAAAAGCAGGGAAGGGTTGTTTTTTGAAAAAAGGAACCAAAAAACCATTCGCCTTGCGACGCCGGAATCGCGGAGACGCCACACACTCCAATGGATGAAGTTTTTTTGCTTCTTTGTTTTCGAACAAAGAAGACCTTGCTTCCCCCTTACGCATCCCGCGTCGCGCCCAGCACATCGCGCAACCCGTCGCCGAGGAAGTTGATCCCCAGCACCAGCACGAACAGCGTGAGGCCCGGCACCATGATCACCCAGGGCGAGAAGAACATGTAATCCCTGGCCTCGGCGATCATCAGCCCCCAGGACGGCTGCGGCGGCGGCACGCCCAGGCCGAGGAACGACAGCGCCGCCTCCAGCAGGATCGCCAGCGCCGCCTCCAGCGTCGCCACCACGATCAAATGATGGATGATATTCGGCAGGATCTCGCGCATCAGGATATACGGCCGCGAGCAGCCGGCGGCCCAGGCGGCGGCGATATAATCCAGCGTGCGCACCTGCATCGTGGTGCTGCGCGCCACCACCGCGAAGCGTTCCCACAGCAGCAGCGCCAGCGTCAGCACCACCACGGTCAGCGAACTGCCGATCAGCCCCACCACCGTCAGCGCCATCAGGATGAACGGAATCGACAGCCTGGTGGTGATGATGAACATCACCACGTCATCCACCCGTCCGCCGAAAAACCCGCCCAGCACGCCGAGCGTGGTGCCGATCAGGCCGGAGGCGACCACCGTCGCCAGCCCGATCAGCATCGAGATCCGCGCGCCGTAGATCAGCCGCGACAGATAATCCCGCCCCAACTGATCGGTGCCCAGCCAATGCGCCGCGCTGCCGCCGTCCATCCAGGCCGGCGGCACCATGCGCAGGTCGAGGTTCTGCACATACGGGTCATGCGGCGCCAGCAGCGGCGCGAACACCGCGCAGAACGCCGCCAGCAGCACGATGAACGCGCCCAGCGCGGTCGACAGATTGCGCAGTGAGATCGTCATCAGGAGGCCCGCAACCGTGGGTCGAGCAGCGCGTTCATCATATCCGCCAGCAGGGTCAACAGGATGAAGATCACCGCCAGGAACAGCACCACCGCCTGCACCACCGGAAAATCGCTCTTGGTGATCGATTCCCAGCCCAGATAGCCGACGCCGGGCAGCGCGAACACCGATTCGATCACCACCGAACCGGACAGCATGAAGCCAAGCTGCACCGCCGAGATCGACACCACCGGCATCGCCGCGTTGCGCAGCGCATGCTTCAGCACCACCACGCCGCGGCTCAGCCCCTTGGCCCGCGCGGTGCGGATATAGTCCGAGGCCAGCGCGTCCACCATGCCGCTGCGGGTCAGCCGCATCAGGCTCGGCACCGCCGAGAAGCCCAGCACGAAGCACGGCAGCACGAAGCCGCGCCAGGTATCGGCGCCCGATACCGGCAGCCAGCCCAGCTTCAGCCCGAACACGATGATCAGCAGCAGCCCGAGCCAGAAGGTCGGCATCGCCTGGCCGACCACCGCCACCAGCATGATCGCGCGATCCACCGGTCCGCCCTCGCGCATCGCCGCCCATATGCCCAGCGGCAGCGAGATCACCAGCGCCACCAGCAGCCCGCCAAGCCCCAGCCGCAAGGTCACCGGCAACCGGTCGCCGATCAGTTTCGAGGCCTGTTCATGATACATGAACGATCGGCCCAGATCGCCCTGCGCCGCATCGACCACCCAAGAGGCAAACTGCACCACCAGCGGCCGGTCCAGCCCATACGACTTGCGGATGATGTCGACGTCCTGCTGCGTCGCCTCCGGCCCGGCGATCGAGATCGCCAGGTCGCCGGAGAGCCGGGTGAGCGCAAAGCTGATGGTCAGCACCGTCAACATGACGAGTGCCGCCAAGAGCAGGCGCCGGGCAAAAAACTTCAACATTGGCGCGCACCTTATGGTGCCATCGCCGCCGCGACAAGCGCCATTGACCCTCAGGATGGCCGGCAGTGTGATGGGCTCTCACCCCACCGCTGGAGCAGCACGTTGAAAATCATCGCCGTCGAAACCCACCACATCGCGGTGCCGTTCAGCATGGGCGCCGAAAAATCCGCCTTCGCCGGCTTCACCTGGAGCAGCATGAACACGCTGTTCCTGCGCATCGTCACCGACCAGGGCATCGACGGCTGGGGCGAGGGCTTCGGCCATGGCTGCTGCCCGGCCACCCGCAGCGCCATCGACACCCAGTTGGCACCGCTGCTGCTCGGCCAGGACGCGCGCGACATCGCCGGCCTGCACCACCGCACCGGCCAGGCGCTGCATCTGTTCGGCCGCAACGGCCCGCATCTCTACGCCCGCTCGGCGATGGACACCGCGTTGTGGGACATCGCCGGCAAGGCCGCCCAACTGCCGCTCTGGCGCCTGCTCGGCGCCACGCCCCCGAAACCCACCCGCGCCTATGCCAGCCTGCTGCGCTACGGCGACCCGTCCACGCTGGCCGCCGCCGTCGCCCGCGCCCGCGGGCTCGGCTACGACGACCTCAAGCTGCACGAGATCACCGTCGAAGCCGTGCGCGCCGCCCGCGACGCCGCCGGCCCGGCCGCCCGCATCATGGTCGACACCAACTGCCCCTGGACGCCCGACCAGGCGCTGGCGATGGCCCGCGCATTGCGCAACTGCGATCTCACCTGGCTGGAGGAGCCGGTCTGGCCGCCGGAGGATTTCGCCGGCCTGGCGCGGGTGCGCCGCGACTCCGGCATGGTCATCGCCGCCGGCGAGAACGCCACCGGCCTGCTGGATTTCAAGCAGGCCTTCGCCTGCGGCGCGCTCGATATCGCCCAGCCCAGCGTCGCCAAGATCGGCGGCATCACCGAAACGCTGAAGATCGCCGGCCTCGCCGAGGCGATGGGCGTGCGGCTGGTGCCGCATTGCGCTTATTTCGGCCCCGGTTTCCTGGCCAGCCTGCATCTGCACGCCCGCCTCGCGCCGCATGAACCGTTCGAGCGCCTGTTCGTCGACCTGGAGGCCAGCCCGTACCACGCCATGGTGGACGCCAAAAACGGCATGGTCACCGTGCCCGACACCCCCGGCCTCGGCGCCGACCCCGACATGGAAATCATGCGCCGCTACGCGGTGAGCCCACCGACCATCATCAAGGCATAGGATCGCGCCATGAAAATCACCGCGCTGCGCACCCAGGTCGTGCATATGCCGCTGGCCAAGCCGATCCGGGCGGCGATCTTCGAAATCCGCTCGATCGACTGCGTGCTGACCTGGCTCGACACCGACCAGGGCCTGACCGGCGAGGGCCTGGCCTTGGCGATGAACAGGCAGCGCGTTCCGGTGCTGCACGAAATGGTCCGCTCGTTCGAACCGCTGCTGCTCGGCCTCGACCCCACAATGGCCGGAAGCTTCCATCAACGCGCCTGGAAGGAACTGAATTTCCTCGGCCATTCCGGCGTCTCGATCATCGGTCTGGCCGCCGTGGACAATGCGCTATGGGATCTGCGCGGCAAGGCCGCCGGCCTCAACGTCTCCCGCCTGCTCGGCGCGGTCGCCACCAGCCTGCCGATCTATGCCAGCGGCGGCCTCTGGCTCTCCGCCTCGATCGACGAACTGCAAGCCGAGGCCGACTCCTTCCGCGCCAAGGGCTTCCGCGCCATGAAGGCCCGCATCGGCAACACCGACCACGAAGGCGACCTCGCCCGCATCCGCGCGCTGCGCCAGGCGATCGGGCCGGACATCAAGCTGATGGTCGACGCCAACCAGCAGATGACCCGGCCGCAGGCGCTGCGCATGGGCCGCGCGCTGGAAGAATTCGACCTCACCTGGTTCGAGGAACCGCTGCCCTATTGGGATCACGAGGGCGAGGCCGCGCTGGCCGCCGCGCTGGACACCAGGCTGGCCAGCGGCGAGACCGTCCATACCAGCCGCGGCATGCATGAAATGCTCAAACTGAACGCCGCCGACGTGCTGATGCCCGACCTGCAACGCATGGGCGGCCCAACCGAATTCCTCAAGGCCGCGCGCCTCGCCGAAGCCCATGATATCCCGGTCTCCTCCCATTTG
>DATJEA010000366.1:0-3728 GCA_035497095.1 Acetobacteraceae bacterium
GAACTCCATCTGGGCGTCGGATTTGCGCGTCAGCATGGTGAAGCGGACGGCATCGCGGCCGACCTCCTCCAGCAGGTCGCGCAGGGTGATGAAGGTGCCGGCGCGCTTGGACATGCGCACCGGCTCGCCGTCCTTCAGCACCTTGACCATCTGGCACAGCACGACTTCCAGCGTGCAGGGCCGGTTGGCCGCCGCCGACAGCGCCTTCACCGCGGCCGTCATCCGCGACACGTAGCCGCCATGATCGGCGCCCAGCACGTCGATCAGCACATCCGCACCACGGCGCATCTTGTCGGCGTGATAGGCGATGTCGTTGGCGAAATAGGTTGCCGTGCCGTCCGATTTGCGCAGCGGCCGATCGACGTCGTCGCCGAACGCGGTGGCGCGGAACAGGGTTTGCTTGCGCGGCTCCCAGTCGTCCGGCGTCTTGCCTTTCGGCGGATCGAGCACGCCCTCATAGATCAGCCCGGCCTGCTGCAACTGGGCGATGGTGATGTCCGCCGCCCCGGCCTCGGCCAGCGCGCGCTCGGAACTGAACACCTCCTGATGCACGCCGAGCAGCGCCAGGTCCTCGCGGATCGCGTCCATCATCCGCTCCAGCGTGAAGTCGCGCACCGTGACGAACCAGATCCCGGTGTCCGCCACCGTGCCGCCCGGCCCGGCCAGCGCCGCGCCATGCGCCGCCGCCAGCGCCGCGCCGATCTCCACCAGATACTCGCCGCGATATTGCAGCCCGCCCGGCACCTGGGCCGAGAAATCTTCCTCGGAGAGCGTGCTGCCGACCGCCTGCAAATAGCGCCAATATGCCGCCCAGGCGAGTGCCGTCACCTGGTTGCCAGCGTCGTTGATGTAATATTCCTTGCGCACCTCGAACCCGGCCTTGGCCAGCAGGTTGGCCAGCACGTCGCCGACCACCGCCCCCCGGCAATGGCCGACATGCATCGGCCCGGTGGGGTTGGCGGAGACGTATTCCACGTTCACCCGTACCCCCTGCCCGGCCGTGCCGCGCCCGTATTCCTCGCCGGCGCGCAGCACCAGCGGCACCTGCGCCGCCCAGGCCGAGGCGTGCAGCCGCAGGTTGACGAAGCCGGGGCCGGCCGCCTCGGCGCTGGCCACCATCGGCTCTGCGGCGAGCGCGGTGACCAGCGCGGCGGCGATCTCGGCCGGTTTGCGCTTTGCCGCCTTGGCCACCACCAGCGCCGCATTGGTCGCCATGTCGCCATGCGCCGCCTCGCGGGTCGGCGTCACCTCCACCCGCGCCAGCGCCGCCGGGTCCAGCTCGGGCAGCACGCCGGCCAGCGCCGCCAGCACACGCTCGCGCATCGCCGCGAAAATGTTATTCGTCATAACCATCATACCCAATCACTATCCTGAAACCGAAAGATCCGTCAGCCGCCGATGTTCGTCCCGCGCGAAGCGGTCGGTCATGCCGGCGATGTAATCGGCGACCATCAGCGCCGCCCGTGGCGAGCCACTTTCACCCGCCCTGGCGCGCCAATCATCCGGCAACAGCCCGGTTTCGCCGTGCAGCAGCGTGAAAACCTCGCCGGTGAGCCGCCTCGCCTTGGCGGTCATCCGGTTGACCCGCCAGTGGCGATACATCCGCGCGAACAGGAATTCCTTGATCACCCGATTGGCCTCGGCCATCGGCGGGCTGAACGCGACCACCGCCCGCTTCGCGTGGCGCACCGCATCGGCGTCGGTGGGTGCCAGCGTGGCGATGCGGGCGCGGCTTTCCAGCACCAGGTCGCTGACCAACACGTTGATAACGCGGCGGATCGTCTCATGGCGCAGCCGTGGCGGCGGCACGTCCAGGCTGGCCAGTCGGGCGGCCGCCAGCGCCTCACCGACCACCGGCAGATGCGAGATTTCCTCGACCCCGAACAGCCCGGCGCGCAGCCCGTCATCCAGGTCGTGCGCGTGATAGGCGATGTCGTCGGCCAGCGACGCCACCTGCGCCTCCGCCGACGCATAGGTGGCCAGGTCCAGATCATGCCGCGCATCGTATTCAACCACGTAGGGCGGCGGTTTGCGCAGCGGGCCGTTATGCTTGGCCAGGCCCTCCAGCGTCTCCCAGGTGAGGTTCAGCCCGTCGAATGCCGCATACCTGCTTTCCAGCAGGGTCACCACCCGCAGGCTCTGGGCGTTATGGTCGAAGCCGCCGAACGGCTTCATCGCCGCCGACAGCGCTTCCTCGCCGGCATGGCCGAATGGCGGATGGCCGAGGTCGTGCGCCAGCGCCAGCGCCTCGGTCAGATCCTCGTCCAGCCGCAGCTCGCGGGCCACGCTGCGGGCGATCTGCGCCACCTCGATGCTGTGGGTCAGCCGGGTGCGGAAGAAATCGCCCTCGTGGTTGACGAACACCTGGGTTTTGTATTGCAGCTTGCGGAATGCCGAGGCGTGGATGATGCGGTCGCGGTCGCGCTGCCACGGGCTGCGGGTCGGCGCTTCCGGCTCCGGATGGAGCCTGCCCCGCGACGTTTCGGCCCGAACCGCCCATGCTGCCTTGTCGTTCACACCCCGCCGTCTACACGCATGCAGACGGCCCTTCAATCCGCGCGCCAGATGGCCTATATTTGGCGCATGGACACCATGCCCCCCGATCCGGCTTCGTTCCGCCTTACCGAGAGTGCCGCGCGCCGCGTGGCCGAGATCGCCGCTGCCGAGGGTGGCGGCAAGGCGCTGCGCGTCGCGGTGCTGGCCGGCGGCTGTTCCGGCTTCCAGTATTCCTTCGCGTTGGACGGCGCCCAGGCCGAGGACGACGTGGTGATCCAGCAGGGCGACGCCCGGGTGCTGATCGACCCCGCCAGCCTCGATCTACTGGCCGGCTCCGAGCTGGACTATGCCGAGGCGCTGATGGGCGCCCATTTCGCGGTGCGCAACCCGAACGCATCGAGCGGCTGCGGCTGCGGCACCAGCTTCGCCATCGAATAGTCGCGCCGGTGCGGCTTGCAACTTGGAATGTGAATTCCATCCGCCAGCGCGCCCCGCATGTGCGCGCCTGGGTGGAGCGGGTGCAGCCCGACATCCTGTTTTTGCAGGAAATCAAATGCGAGGCGCCGCAATTCCCACTCGATGGGCTGGAGGAGCTTGGCTACCGCGCCGAGATCGTCGGCCAGAAATCCTATAACGGCGTGGCGGCGCTGAGCCGGGTGCCGTTCACCATCACCCACCGCGCGCTGCCCGGCCTGCCCGATGACGACGCCCAGGCCCGCTATATCGAGGGCGAGTTCGGCGACGGGACCGTCGCCATTGGTGTCTACCTGCCCAACGGCAATTCCGGCGGCGAGGGCGGCTACGCCTACAAGCTGGCCTGGATGGACGCGCTGCGCGCCCGCGCCGCGGCGCTGCTGCAAGCCGGCCGGGAGATCGCCATCCTCGGCGACTACAATGTCTGCCCCGAAGACCGCGACTTCGCCCCCGGCGCCATCTCCCCCGGCGACGCGCTGATCCGCCCGGAAACCCGCGCCCGGTTCCGCGCCCTGCTCTGGCTCGGCCTCACCGACGCGCTGCGCGCGCTGCACCCCGATGAGCGGCTGTTCACCTTCTGGGACTACCAGGCCGGCGCCTGGCGGCGCGACTGCGGCATGCGGATTGACCATGCGCTGCTGTCGGCCGGGTTGGCGGAGCGGTTGCAGAGCGTGGTGGTCGATAAGGATGAGCGGGGGATGGAGAGGGCTTCGGATCACGTGCCGGTGGTGGTTGAAGTCGGGTAGAAAAGCAAGCAG
>DATJEA010000367.1:0-4708 GCA_035497095.1 Acetobacteraceae bacterium
AGCGAAATCAGCCACGACGCCACCGGCGTGTTCGATGGCCTGCCCAGCCCGTTCGGCGCCACCCGCTACCACAGCCTCACCGTCGCGCGCGACACCGTGCCCGACACGCTGGCGATCAACGCCTGGACCGAGGACGGCGTGGTGATGGGCCTCCACCACCGCACCCTGCCGATCTACGGCGTGCAGTTCCACCCCGAGAGCATCGCCAGCGCCCACGGCCACGCGCTGCTGAAAAACTTCCTCGCCCTCGCCCGCGGCAGCAACTCCCCGGCCCGCGCCGCCTGACCCGTCTGGAGCCGTCGTGAGCAGCAATCTCAAACCCGTCCTCGCCCGCGTCGCCGCCGGCGAGACGTTGAACGAGGCCGAGGCGGAAGCCGCGTTCTCCACCATCATGTCCGGCGAGGCCACGCCCGCGCAGATCGCCGGCCTGGTGATGGCGATGCGCGTCCGCCGCGAGACCGTCCCGGAACTGACCGGCGCCGTCCGCGCCATGCGCGCCCGCATGCACCGGGTGGACGCCCCGGAGGGTGCGATCGACGTCTGCGGCACCGGCGGCGACGCCTCCGGCAGCCTCAACGTCTCCACAGCCGTCACTTTCGTGCTGGCCGGTGCCGGTGTGCCAGTGGCCAAGCACGGCAACCGCGCGCTGTCGTCCCGCACCGGCGGCGCCGACGTGCTGACCGCCCTCGGCGTCGATGTCGACGTCAAGCTGGAGCGCCTGCCCGCCATCCTGCGCGCCGCCGGCTGCGCCTTCCTGTTCGCGCCGCGCCACCACGCAGCACTGCGCCACGCCGCCGGCCCGCGCGTCGAGCTTGGCACCCGCACCATCTTCAACCTGCTCGGCCCGCTGGCCAATCCCGCCGAGGTGCGCGGCCAGTTGACCGGCGTGTTCGATCCGTCCTGGGCCCGCCCGATGGTGGAAACCCTGGCCAATCTCGGCAGCACCAGCGTCTGGCTGGTGCACGGCCAGGGCCTCGACGAACTGACCGTCGCCGGTGACAACAATGTGGTGGCACTCGCCGATGGCGCCATTCGCGAATTCACCGTCACCCCCGAGGACGCCGGCCTGCCGCGCGCCCCGGTCTCGGCGATCCGCGGTGGCGACGCCGCCACCAACGCCGCCGCCCTGCTCGCCCTGCTGCGCGGCGCCACCGGCCCGTATCGCGACACCGTGCTGCTGAACACCGCCGCCGCCCTCATCGTCTCGCACCGCGCCGCCGACCTGAAAGATGGCGTCGCCCAGGCGGCTCAGGTGATCGACGGCGGCGCCGCGCTCAACGCACTCGACACGCTGAAGCGCGAGACCGCATGACCACTCTCGACATCCCCGACGTGCTGGCCCGCATCTGCGCCGATACCCGTGCCGAACTCGCCCGCCGCAAGCAGGACACCCCCCGCTCCCGCCTGCGCACGCTGGTCGGCCGCGCCCCGCCGCCGCGCGGGTTCGCCGCCCAGTTGGACGCCCGCGTCGCCCTCACCGGCCACGGCCTGATCGCCGAAATCAAGCGCGCCTCGCCCTCCGGCGGCGCCATCCGCCCGGAATTCGACGCCGCCGACCTTGCCCTGCACTACCAGTTCGGCGGCGCCGCCTGCCTGTCGATCCTCACCGACGCCCCCTATTTCCAGGGCAGTGCCGAAGACCTTACCGCCGCCCGCGCCGCCTGCGACCTGCCGGTGCTGCGCAAGGATTTCATGCTCGACCCCTGGCAGATCCACGAAAGCCGGGCGATGGGCGCCGACTGCATCCTGCTGATCCTGGCGGTGCTGGACGACGCCACCGCCGCCGAACTGGAGGAGATCGCCATCGGCCTTGGCATGGACGTGCTGGCCGAATCGCACGACGAAGCCGAACTGGAACGCGCGCTGCGCCTGAAAACCCCGCTGATCGGCATCAACAACCGCGACCTGCGGCGCATGCAGACCGACCTCGCCACCACCGAGCGCCTCGCCGCCCTGGTGCCGCCCGACCGCGTCATCGTCGCCGAATCCGGCCTCGCCACCCACGCCGATCTGCAACGCATGGCCGCCGCCGGCGCGCGGCGCTATCTGGTCGGCGAAAGCCTGCTCCGCCAGCCCGACCTCAAAGCCGCCACTCAGGCCCTGCTCGGCACATGAGCGACCTAACCCATTTCGACGCCCAGGGCCGCGCCGTGATGGTCGATGTCGGCGCCAAGCCGGAAACCCAGCGCGAGGCCACCGCCCGCGCCCGCATCACCATGCAGCCCGCCACGCTGGCGCTGATCCGCGCCGGCACCGCCAAAAAAGGCGACGTGCTCGGCACCGCCCGCCTTGCCGGCATCATGGCCGCCAAGCGCACCGCCGAGCTCATCCCGCTCTGCCACCCGCTGCCGCTCACCGCCGTGACGCTCGACCTCACCCCTACCGGCGACGATGCCGTCGAGATCACCGCCACCGTCCGCACCACCGGCCGCACCGGCGTCGAGATGGAGGCGCTGACCGCCGCCTCGATCGCCGCCCTCACCGTCTACGACATGGTCAAAGCGGTCGATCGCGGCATGCGCATCGAGGCACTGCGGGTGGTGGCCAAGTCCGGCGGCAAATCCGGCGATTTCCGCCAGGAATAAACCTACCCCACGCACCGCAGCGCCGCCGCCGCCACCTCGCCGATCACCCGTTCACCCTCCAGCGGATCGGCCACCGCCTCGCAGAATACCGCCAGCACCAGCGGCCCGCGCGGCGTCATCACGAACCCCACATCGTTGCACACGCCCGCCAAGCTGCCGGTCTTGGAGCCCCAGCGCGGCCGGTTCTCGCGCGGCAGGTGGCGGGCGATCCGCCGCTCGTTCTGCTGCAACTCCAGCACCCCGATCATCCGCGCGCAACTCCCGGCCGAAGCCGCCCGCCCATCGAACAGCGCCGCCACCATGCTGGCAAACTCGTCCGGCACCGCCCAGTTCTCGTGCGCCGCCTCGCTCGCCACCCCCATCATCTTGCGCCCCAGCGTCGAGCCGGCCATGCCAAACTCGCCCATCGTCCGGTTCACCGCCTCCATGCTCAGCACGTCGATCAGCAGATTGGTCGCCGTGTTGTCGCTGATGCTCATCATCAGATACAGCAGGTCGCCCAGCGTCATGCCGATGCCGTCATGCAGATGCCGGATCACGCCGCTGCCCGCCACCTTGTCACCCGCCGCAACAGGCCGCACAGCATCCAGCGACTCCGCGCCGGCGTCGATCCGCCGGAACAACGCGATCATCACCGCGATCTTCACCGTGCTGGCGGCACGAAACCGCCGCTCGCCGCGATGGCTGAACCGCGCCCCATCCGGCGCCCGCAGCGCCACCCCCAGCACCATCCCGCCTGCCTCGGCGCTGGTGATGATCCGGGAAACCTCGGCCCAGTCAGTCGGTGCGTCCATCCCGCGAGCCTCGCGCGCCGCCGCCCGCGCCGCAACCCCGCCTTCCCTTCTGCCGCCCCGGACCTAATATGCCCGCCATGATCTCCATCGCAGACGCCCGCGCCCAGATCCTCGCCGCCCTCCGCCCCACGCCCGCGGAAACTGTCGGGCTGGCCGAAGCCTGGGGCCGCGTCGCCGCCGCGCCGATCGCCGCCCGCCTCACCCAGCCGCCGCACGACGTCTCGGCCATGGACGGCTACGCGCTAAAGGCCGCGGACGGCACGCTCGGCGCCCGGCTCGCCGTGGTCGGCAGCGCCCCGGCCGGCCATCCGTGGGGCGGCACACTGGCCGCCGGCCAGGCGCTGCGCCTGTTCACCGGCAGCCTGGTGCCCGCTGGCGCCGACGCTATTCTGCTGCAAGAGGACGCCAGCCGCGACGGCGACACCGTCACCATCAACGAGGCGGTCCGCCCCGCCCGCCACATCCGCCGCACCGGGCAGGACTTCGCCGCCGGCGACGTGCTGATCCCGGCCGGCAAGCGCCTCAACGCCCGCGATATCGGCCTCGCCGCCGCCGCCAACCATCCCTGGATCGCCGTGCACCGCCGCCCGCGCATCGCCATCCTGGCCACCGGCGACGAGATCGCGCTGCCCGGCGAATCGATCCCGCCCGGCGGCATCGTCAGTTCCAACTCGCACGCGCTGGCCGCCCTGGTGCGCGCCTGCGGCGGCGAGCCGGTGGTGCTGCCGGTGGCACCCGACGACAACCAGGCGATCATGGCCGCCGCCGATGCCGCCGCCGGCATGGAGATGCTGGTCACCAGCGGCGGCGCCAGCGTCGGCGACCACGATCTGGTGCAATCCGCCCTGGCCGCGCGCGGCCTGGTGGTGGATTTCTGGAAGATCGCCATGCGCCCCGGCAAGCCGCTGATGTTCGGCCACCTGAACGGGGTCGGAATGTTGGGCTTACCGGGTAATCCTGTCTCATCATTGGTATGTGCCATACTCTTCCTGCTGCCGGCCCTCGCCCGCCTCACCGGCCAGCCGGCCGCCGCTCCGCCCACCATACGCGCCACCCTCGGCGCCCCGCTCGCCGCCAACGACCACCGCGCCGACCACCTGCGCGCCAGCCTCACCGAATCCGAGGATGGCGCCCTGGTCGCCACCGCCTTCGCCAGCCAGGACTCGGCAATGCTGCGCCGCTTGCAGCAAGCCGACGCGCTGATCCTGCGCCCACCGCACGCCCCAGCGGCGCCAGCCGGCGCCAGCGTGCCGGTGATCCGGCTGGATTCACTCGGCTTGTAGCCAAACTTTACCGTATAAGGCTTGACCGGGGCTGCGGAACCTATCT
>DATJEA010000368.1:0-2362 GCA_035497095.1 Acetobacteraceae bacterium
TTCCTCGAAGATATAGGGCGGCAACCGCTTGATGCGGTAGAAGTCGGTCTGCATCGGCTGGATCCTGAAAACGCCTGAGAATCCGGGATTTACACCCGGATCGCAATCATTTTCGGGTTAAAATCGGGCGGATTTGTGCAAAGCGGATCAGCTTTGGACGAAGATCTCCGCCCGCCGGTTGCCTTCCTCGCCCTTGGGCATGGACTCGTAATAGACCGGCTGGCTGTCGCCCACGGCATCGATCCGCACACGGTCGGCCGGAACGCCCTGGCGGATCAGTTCCTGCGCCACGGCATCGGCACGCTTCTGCGACTTTTCGAAAATCACCTCCAAGTGCTTCTCCACCGACATGTTGGCGGTGCGGCTGGAGGCATGGCCGACGACCCGGACTGTCCCGGTGCCGCCGTCCTTCTTGAAGGCGGCCACGGCGCGGCGAATCTGGGCGCGGGCGGCAGCCGAGACGGCCGTGCCGTCGCCGGGGAAATAAACCACGGCGGTGGGTGCGGGACCGCCCAGCGCGGACGGCGACGCGGCCACGATCACGCCATCGCCGCCGACCATGGCGGCAGAGCGGCCGCCGCTGCCGGCCGACGCCGTCTGCTTGTAACGGGTCAGGATGGGCGCGGAGACGAAATTACCGATCGACGGGTCCAGCGCCGGCGCGGTGGACGGCTTGAAGCCCAGGGCGGCGTCGGACATGACCGGCGGGGCCATGATGGTGCTGCGGATAGCGCCAGCGGGCGGCACCGCGGGCACGGCCGGCTCGGCGCCCGGCGGCGGCGCGGCGGGCGCCTGCGGCACAGGCGCGGCGGAAGCGGTATGGACCGGGGCGGCAGGCGCCGGAGCAGCGGCGGCGTCCGGTGCCGGCGCGGCGGGCGGCAGCGACGCCGAAGCGACGGCGTTGCCGGAAACGGGAATGGGCGGGCCGGCAGACGGCGGTGCGCTCGGGGCAGCTTCGGCGGTTGGCGGTGCCGCACTGGCGACGGCGGCCCCTGCGGTCGGCGGTGCGTCGCTGGCCGATGGCGGTGCATCGGCGGCGGCCAGGGCTGCGGCGGCCTGCGGGCTGATCGGGCCGGCAGCGACGGGCGGCGGCGCGGAAGCTTCGGTGCCGGCCCGGAGGGCGTCGGCGCTGTACTGGGCCTGAGCGCCCTGCGCGGCGAGCGAGTCGGCGACGTTGCGCTGGTCGTCCGACACCGGCGGCGCGGCGGGGATATTGGCGAGTTCCGGCGAGGCGGAAGCGCTGTTGGGATCGAGCGCCGGAGCGCTCTCGTCCGCCAGCAGGCCGGTGGGATCGAGCGACGCCATGGTCTCGCAACCGGCCAGGCCGCAACCCAGCACCAAGATCACGCCCAGCTGCGCCCCGAATTTCATCCAAGGACGCGCGATTGAAGTCCTCATGCCTGTTTCCCGACTGTCTGTTTCCGGACTGCCTGCCCCGTTCCGGTCCAGCCGGAACACTCACCATTTCCGGATATACCGCGCCCTCACGCCGCGCGCCAGCGCGGGGATTGGAAGAATACCCAACAACATGCGGTATTTGCGTCCGAAACCGGCAAGGCGGCGGCTTGCCGCTGCTCCCCTGCCCGCTTATCTGTTGGTTGCCCGCGATGTCCAGCAAGACCAGAGCCCGTTCCAAGCCAGCCACCGGCCCCCGGCCGGCGGAAAAGCCCGTTGACGCCGAATCGTCGCCAGGCGCGCCCGAGGCACGGCCCGAGCTGCTCGCCCGCAACCTGCTGCGCGCCGCCCTGCACGCCCAGGAACTGGCGGCGCAATCCCTGAACCGCATGGCGGCCGCCAAGGGGCCACTGGACCCGCTGAACGTCTCCGGTGCCATGGCCACGCTGTTTGCGGCGATGCGCGAAAACCGCGAAACGGTGGTCACGGCGCAAAAAGCCTGGTGGAGCGATGCCACGCTGCTGTGGGAATCGGCCGCGCTGAAGCTGCTGGGCGGAACGGCAAAGCCATTGGTCGAACCGGCGCCAGGCGATCGCCGCTTCCGCGCCCCAGAATGGCAATCCAACGAGATTTTCGACTTCCTCAAACAGTCCTACCTGCTCACCGCCAACGCGATGCAGGACATGGTGGGCCAGCTTTCCGGCCTGACGCCACAGGAGCGCCACCGCGTCCAGTTCTTCACCCGGCAGTTCGCCGACGCCTTCGCCCCCACCAATTTCCCCCTCACCAACCCGGAGGTCCTGAAGGCCACGATCGCCTCGAATGGCGAGAACCTGATCCGGGGGATGGAAAATCTCGCTGCCGACCTGGCGCGCGGCCAGGGGGAACTGGCGATCCGCCAGTCGGCCGACGGCTTTGTCATCGGCCAGAACATCGCCACCGCCCCCGGCAAGGTGGTGTTCCGCAA
>DATJEA010000369.1:0-6837 GCA_035497095.1 Acetobacteraceae bacterium
CCGCCGCGCATGGCCATGCCGAAGCCGCCTCGGCGCTGGCCGACCTGGTCGAATCCTATATTCCGCGGGAGAGCGGCCGATGAACCGGATGAGCATCTTCGCGCATCCGGTTCATGCGCGTGGGGTTGGCGGGGCGGCCACGCGCCAAACCAAGACCATGTCGGCGCGCCTGCCGTCTGGCACGGCCAACGAGAAGGGTGCGCCGACATGAGAGCCTTGCCGCTATCCATCGGCACCATCCATTTCGTCGGCATCGGCGGCATCGGCATGTCGGGCATCGCCGAGGTGCTGCATAATCTCGGCTACTCGGTGCAGGGCAGCGATATTTCCGACTCGCCCAACGTGCAGCGGCTGCGCGGCGAGGGCATCAGCGTCGCCGTGGGCCATGATCCGGCCAATCTCGGCGCCGCCCAAGTGGTGGTGACCTCGACCGCGGTGAAGCCGGACAATGTCGAGGTGAAGGCGGCGCGCGCCCGCTTCCTGCCGGTGGTGCGCCGGGCCGAGATGCTGGCCGAACTGATGCGGCTGCGCTGGGCGATCGCGGTCGGCGGCACGCACGGCAAGACCACCACCACCAGCCTGATCGCGGCCGTGCTGGAAGCCGCCCACATGGACCCGACGGTGATCAACGGCGGCATCATCAACGCCTATGGCACCAACACCCGGATGGGTGCGGGCGAGTGGATGGTGGTGGAGGCCGACGAGAGCGACGGCAGTTTCCTGCGCCTGCCGGCCACCATTGCGGTGGTGACCAACATGGATGTCGAGCATCTGGACCACTGGGGCACCGGCGAGGCGATGCTGGCCGGATATGACCAGTTCGTGCAGAACGTGCCGTTCTACGGCTTCGCGGTGCTGTGCATCGACCATCCGGCGGTGCAGCAGATGATCCCACGGCTGTCGGACCGGCGGATCATCACCTACGGCTTCAGTCCGCAGGCCGATGT
Organism: Acetobacteraceae bacterium; assembly: GCA_035497095.1. Classification (GTDB taxonomy): domain Bacteria; phylum Pseudomonadota; class Alphaproteobacteria; order Acetobacterales; family Acetobacteraceae; genus 70-18. The sequence continues at coordinate 948 of DATJEA010000369.1, forward strand.
GCGCGCCGACAAGCTGGTGACCGACCGGATGGGGGCGACCTTCGAGGTCTCGATCGCCGACCGGGCGCGCGGCCGCACCCGCAAGATGGGGCCGTTCCGGCTGCCGATGCTGGGACAGCATAACGTGCAAAACGCGCTGGCGGCGGTCGCCATCGCCGCCGAGATGGAGATCGACGACGCAACGCTGCGCAATGCCTTCGCCAGCTTTCGCGGCGTCAAGCGGCGGTTCACCAAGACCGGGGAAGCCGGCGGCATCACGGTGATCGACGATTACGGGCATCACCCGGTGGAGATCGCCGCGGTGCTGAAGGCGGCGCGGCAGGCCGGGGCGCGCGATGTGGTGGCGGTGATGCAGCCGCATCGCTACACCCGGCTGTCCTCGCTGTTCGACGATTTCTGCACCTGCATGAACGACGCCGGCACGGTGATCGTGGCCGATGTGTATGCCGCCGGCGAGCAGCCGATCCCCGGCGTCAATCGCGACGCGCTGGTGGAGGGGCTGCGGGCGCGCGGGCATCGCAGCGTGGTGCCGCTGCCGGGGCCTGAGCATCTGGCCGAGATGGTGCATGCCATCGCGCGGTCCGGCGATTTCGTGGTCTGCCTGGGCGCCGGCAACATCACCGGCTGGGCGGCGGCGCTGCCGGCGCAACTGGCGGCGCTGCAGGCCGGCCAGAAGGCGGGGGCGGGGCGATGATGGCCGCCGCACGCACCGAGCACCTGGCCGACGCGCTGCCAATGACGCGCGGCCGGCTGCGGTTCGACTCGCTGCTGGCGCCGACCACCTGGTTCCGCGTCGGCGGCCCGGCCGAGGTGCTGCTGCGGCCGGCCGATGCCGAGGATCTCGGCGCCTTTCTCGCGGCGCTGCCGCTGGAAATTCCGGTGCTGCCGATCGGGGCGGCCAGCAACATGATCGTGCGCGATGGCGGCGTGCCCGGCGTGGTGGTGCGCCTGGCGCGCGGGTTCAACGCGGTGGAGGTCGAGGCGGACGGGGTGATCGCCGGAGCGGCGTGCCTGGATGTGACGGTGGCCGAATATGTTGCCGCCGCCGGGCTGGCCGGGCTGGAATTTCTGTCCGGGATTCCGGGCACCATCGGCGGCGCGGTGGCGATGAATGCCGGCGCCTATGGCGGCGATATCGCCGGCTGCCTGGATTGGGCGGAGATCGTCACCCGCTCCGGCGAGTTGGTGCGGCTGTCGGCGGCGCGGCTGGCGTTCGCCTATCGGCACGCGGCGCTGCCGGCCGGCGGCATCGTGGTGCGCGCCAGGCTGCGGGCACAGAAGGGCGATCCGACGGTGATCGGCGCGCGAATGGCGGAAATCCGCGCGTCGCGCGAGGCCACCCAGCCGGTGCGGGCGCGGACCGGCGGCTCCACCTTCCGCAACCCGCCGGATATGAAGGCGTGGGAGCTGATCGACGCCGCCGGCGGGCGTGGTTTGACGCTGGGCGGCGCGCAGGTCTCGGAAAAGCACTGCAATTTCCTGATCAACACTGGCGAGGCGACCGCCGCCGAGATCGAGGCGCTGGGCGAGCAACTGGTCGCCAGGGTGCGGGCGATGAGCGGCGTGCAACTGCACTGGGAAATCCGCCGCGTCGGCATCCCGCTTCCGGAGGATCGCGCATGACCCGCGTTGCGGTGTTGTTCGGCGGCATGTCGGCCGAGCGCGAGGTGAGCCTGTCGAGCGGCCGGCAGGTGGTGCTGGCGCTGCGCCAGGCCGGCTATGAGGTGACGCCGATCGAGGTCGGTGATGATCTGCGCGCGGTGATCGCCGCCCTCGACCCGGCGCCGGATGCGGTGTTCAACGCGCTGCATGGCCGGTTCGGCGAGGACGGCGCGATCCAGGGGGTGCTGGACTGGATGGGTATACCGTATACCCATTCCGGGGTCAGAGCCTCGGCGCTGGCGATGGACAAGCAGGCGGCGCGGGCGGTGTTCGCCGCCGCCGGGCTGCCGATCGCGCGCGGCCTGGTGGTGGATATCGCCGAACTGGAGCACGCCGACCCGCTGCCGCTGCCCTATGTGGTGAAGCCGGTCAACGAGGGCTCCTCGGTGGGCGTCGAGATCATGCGCGAGGGCGGCAACCGGCGTGCCGAGGTTGCGGCCGGCTGGCGGTTCGGGGCGACCGCGCTGGTGGAGGAATACATCCCCGGCCGGGAACTCACCGTCGGCGTGATGGGCGACCGGGCGCTGGCGGTGACCGATATCACGCCCGACCACGGCGATTTCTACGACTACGAGGCGAAATACGCCGAGGGCGGCTCGCGCCACGCGATTCCGGCGCGCATCCATGCCGACACCTACGCGCTGGCGCTGGAGGTGGCGCTGGCGGCGCATCGGGCGCTCGGCTGCAGCGGCGCCAGCCGGGCCGATTTCCGCTACGACGACAGCGCCGGCGAGCCGGGGCGGCTGGTGCTGCTGGAGGTCAATACCCAGCCGGGGCTGACGCCGACCTCGCTGCTGCCCGAGCAGGCGGCGCATCTGGGCGTGTCGTTCCCGCAACTCTGCGCCTGGATGGTGGAGCACGCCGCATGCCGCGCATGAAGGGCAGCGCCAAACCCGCCTCGCGCAGCTCGCCGCGTGCCGCCATCGCGGCACCGAAGCTGCCCGACCGGCCGGGCCGTTGGAAGCTGCTGCTGCGCCGCCGCCGCAACCTGCTGCGGCCGCTGGCCGGGCTCGCGGTGGCCTCGGTGCTGCTGCTGATGCTGATCGGCAGCGTGCATGGGCTCGGCCAGGGGCTGAACTTCACCGAGCGGTTCGGCGACATCACCGCCCGGATGGGGCTCAGGGTGACGCAGATCGACGTGCTCGGCCAGAAGAAGACGCCGGAGCCGTTACTGCGCGCAGCCCTCGGGGTCAGCAAGGGCGACCCGATCCTGACCGTGTCGCTGGCCGCAGCGCGCGCCCGCATCGAGAGCATCGACTGGGTGCAGTCGGCGACCGTGGAGCGGCAATTGCCCGGCACCATCGTGGTGCGGATCGTCGAGCGGCGGCCGTTCGCGGTGTGGCAGAACAAGGGGAAGTTCTCGCTGATCGACCATGCCGGCAAGCTGGTCACCGACTCCGACGTGGCGACCTTCTTCAGCCAGTTGCCGCTGGTCGTCGGCGACGGCGCCAATACCGCGGCGGGGACGTTGATCGACGCGCTGTCTGCCCATCCGGGCCTGATGGAGCGGGTGGTGGCGGCGGTGCGGGTGGGCGACCGGCGCTGGAACCTGCACCTAAAGAGCGGCACCGACGTGATGCTGCCGGAAGGGGCCGATGTGCAGGCGCTGGCCAAGCTCGCCGAGTTGCAGGCCAGCGACGCGCTGCTCGACCGGCCGCTGGAGCGGGTGGACATGCGCCTGCCGGACCGGCTGGTGCTGCGGCCTTACCCGGAGAAAGCAGCCGACGGCAAACCCGCCACGAAGCCCGCGGCAACCCCCAACCCGGCGAGGAAAACGTGAACGACATGCCGCGACGGATCATCCCGTCCCTCCTGTCCGCGCCGCCCTCGGAGCTGCCCGAGCCGGAGGCGCCGCGGCCGTTCCATCCGCGCCAGTCCGGCCCGTTCGGGGTGCTGGATATCGGTACCAGCAAGATCGTCTGCGTGATCGGCCGCTGCGAGAGCGACCTGTCGCTGCGCGTGCTCGGCCGCGGCTGGCAGAAGGGCAGCGGCGTGCGCAGCGGCGGCATCATGGATATCGAGGCGGCCGAGCGCGCCATCCGCGCCTGCGTCGGCCAGGCCGAGGAGGAGGCCGGCACCAGGCTCGCCAAGGTCACGGTGAACCTGTCCTGCGGCGTGCCGCGCAGCCAGGTGTTCAACGTGCAATGGCCGGTCGGCGGGCGGGCGGTGGCCGAGTCGGACATCCGCCGCATGCTGCTGGAAAGCCGCAACCGGGCCGGCGGCGAGGGCCGCAGCATCATCCACTCGCTGCCGATGGACTACACGGTGGACGACGCCGAGGGCGTGCTGGACCCGCGCGGGCTGCATTGCGAGATCCTCAACGGCCGGGTGCATGTGGTCGACGCCGCCACCACCGCGCTGCGCAACCTCGATGCCTGCCTGGCCCGCTGCGACCTGGAGATCGCCGAACTGGTCTCCGCCCCGATGGCGGCCGCCCTCGCCACGCTGGTGGAGGACGAGCGGATGCTCGGCGCCACCGTGCTGGACATGGGCGGCGGCACCACCGGCATGGCGGTGTATGCCGGCGGCCATTTGCAGCACACCACGCAACTGCCGCTCGGCGGCATGCACGTGACCAATGATATCGCCCGCGTGCTGTCTACCCCGGTGGCGCATGCCGAGCGGCTGAAAACCCTGCATGGCAGCGCCATCCCCAGTCCGGACGACGAGCGCGAGATGCTGCCGGTGCCGCTGGTCGGCGAGGCCGAGCACCAGATCGTCAAGGTGCCGCGCAGCATGGTGGTCAACATCATCCGTCCGCGCCTGGAGGAGACCTTCGAACTCGTGAAGGCGCGGCTGGAGGCGGAGGGGCTGGGCCGCGCCTCCGGCCACCGCGTGGTGCTGACCGGCGGCGCCAGCCAGCTCACCGGCACGCTGGAAATGGCGCAGCGGGTGCTGGGCCGCACCGCCCGGCTTGGCCACCCGGTGGCGCTGCGCGGACTGCCCGACAGCGCCGCCGGACCCGCCTTCGCCACCGCGATCGGCCTGCTGGCGTGGAGCGCCGGGGCCGGAAGACCGCCCACCGACATGGACCTCGACTCGGAAAAACCCGACGGATGGTTCCGTCGGATCGTGAATTTTCTCCGCGATCGCGTCTGAGCCTTGATGCGAATCGCAAAGCAACCGCTACAAACGGCTACCCTGGGGAGCACCACCCGATGACACTGAACCTGACCATCCCGCAGCAGATGCACACCGACTTCTCGCCGCGGATCACCGTGATCGGCGTCGGCGGCGGCGGCACCAACGCGGTCGACAACATGATCGCGATGAACCTCCAAGGCGTGGAGTTCGTGGTTGCCAATACCAACGCGCAGCAACTGATGCAGTCGCGCGCCGATCGGCGCATCCAGCTCGGCCCGCATCTGACCGAGGGCCTGGGCGCCGGCGCCAAGCCAACGGTAGGGCGCGCCGCCGCCGAGGAGGCCGCCGACGAACTCGACCGGCACCTGGACGGCGCGCATATGGTGTTCATCACCGCCGGCATGGGCGGCGGCACCGGCACCGGGGCTGCCCCGGTGATCGCCCGCATGGCGCGCGAGCGCAACATCCTCACCGTCGGCGTGGTGACCAAGCCGTTCACCTTCGAGGGCGGCAAGCGGGCGCGGGCGGCCGATGAGGGCATCCTGGAGTTGCAGCAATACGTCGATACGCTGATCGTGATCCCGAACCAGAACCTGTTCCGCCTGGCCAATGAGCGCACCGGCTTCAAGGAAGCCTTCAAGATGGCCGACAACGTGCTCTACATGGGGGTGCGCGGCGTCACCGACCTGATGATGGCACCTGGGCTGGTCAATCTGGATTTCGCCGATATCCGCGCGGTGATGGCCGAGATGGGCAAGGCGATGATGGGCACCGGCGAGGCCGATGGCGAGAACCGCGCCATCCGGGCGGCGGAGGCTGCGATCAGCAACCCGCTGCTGGAAGACACCTCGATGGCCGGCGCCCGCGGCCTGCTGATCAACATCACCGGCGGCGAGGATATGACGCTGTTCGAGGTGGATCAGGCGGCGAACCGCATCCGCGAGGAAGTGGACGAGGACGCCAACATCATCTTCGGCGCCGCCACCGACGATAATCTGGAAGGCCGCATCCGCGTCTCCGTGGTCGCCACCGGCATCGACAGCGCGCTGCCGCAGCAGCAGGAGGAGCCCGCCTTGCCGAGGATTGCCGCGGCGGTCTCGCCGACCATCTTGCGCACGCGGGGCAGATCGTCGCGGTTCAGCAG
>DATJEA010000370.1:0-2229 GCA_035497095.1 Acetobacteraceae bacterium
AGCAGCGCCATGCCCACGCCGGTCAGCAGCCCAATCCCGAGCATCACCGACCAGGTTGCCGGCATCACCGCCGGCAGCGCGAACCCAGCGGCATAGAGCAGCGCCCCCAGCGCCTGCACCCGCGCCGCCCCTGCCCGGTCCGCCCAGGCGCCGGCCAACGGCTGCGCCGCGCCCCAGGAGAGGTTATGGATGGCAATCGCCAGCGCCACGTCGGCCAGCGGAATCCCCATGGTGGTGAGCGGCACCAGGAACAGCCCGAAAGTCGCCCTGGTGCCAAGCGCCACCGAGAGCGTGACCGAACCCGCCAGCAAGGCGCGGTTCTGGGCCGGCGTGTTGACGGCAGCGGACATCCGGGCGGCTCCTGGCGGTATTTACACCACGCTACCGGATCGTATCGGCGCCGCCCATCCTGGCACGCATATCGCCGGCGCAGGGCAGGGCGGCGGTTCAGTGCAGCCTGGTATTCTGATGCGGGCTGTCCAGGCTGAACGCCGGGATCGCCACATCGAACGCCTCGCCCGACGCGGTGGCGATCATATGATAGGTGCCGAGCATGAAGCCGCTCGGCGTGTCGAGCGGCGTGCCGGAGGTGTATTCGAAGCTCTCGCCGGGGTCGAGAATCGGCTGCTGGCCCACCACCCCCTCGCCGCTGACCGTCTGGGTGCGGCCGTTCCCGTCGGTGATCCGCCAGGTGCGGCGCAATAGCTGCATCGTCGCCGCACCCTGGTTCTCGATCCGCACCCGGTAAGCCCAGACATACTTGCCCTCGGCCGGCTTGGATTGGTCGTCGAGATAGAACGACCGCACCGTGACCCTGATGCCGTGGGTGGTTTCGGAATAATCGCCAGGGGTGGTCGGGGTCATGCCGCGTGGTCCGATATCAGGGGGCTCTCCGGCGCCCGATAAAGCGCGTGCGCCGGAGACAAGTCCAGCCCCGCGATCAGACCGCCGCCAGCCCGCGCGCCAGATCGGCCTTGATATCGCGCACATCCTCCAGCCCCACCGACAGCCGGATCACCCCGTCGGTGATGCCGAGCCGGGCGCGTTCCTCGGCGCCGATCTTCATATGCGTGGTGGTCGCCGGGTGGGTGGCCAGCGACTTGGAATCACCCAGGTTGTTGGAAACCCGGATCAGCCGCATGGCGTTCATCAGCCGGAACGCCGCCGCCTTGCCGCCCTTCACCTCGAAGATCACCATGGTGCCGCCGGCCGACATCTGCGCCATCGCCAGCTCGCGCTGCGGATGGTCTGCCCGGCTGGGATACCAGACCCGTGCGATGCCCGGCTGGGCGGCCAGGAAATCGGCCACCTCGGCGGCGCTGCGGCAGCCGGCGTCGACCCGCAAGGCGAGCGTTTCCAGCCCCTTCAGCAGCAGCCAGGCATTGAACGCCGAGATCGCCGGGCCGGTGTTGCGCACGAACGGCTGCAGCACCTCCTCGATCCATTTCTTGCTGCCCAGCACCGCGCCGCCCAGCACCCGGCCCTGGCCGTCGATATGCTTGGTGCAGGAATACACCACCACGTCGGCGCCGAGCTTCAGCGGCTGTTGCAGCAACGGGGTGGCAAACACGTTGTCCACCACCACCACCGCGCCGGCGGCATGCGCCAGCTTCGCCACGGCGGCCAGATCGACGATCTCCAGCATCGGGTTGGATGGCGATTCCAGCAGCACCACCGTCGCCGGAGTGGCCAGCGCCTCGGCCCACTGCGCCAGGTCGCCGCCATCGACGAAGCTGGTGGTGATGCCGTAGCGCGGCAACAGGGTGGAGACGATCCAGTGACACGAGCCGAACAGCGCCCGCGCGGCCACCACCCGGTCGCCGGCCTTGAGGCCGCTGAGCAGGGCGGCATGCACCGCGGCCATGCCGGTCGCGGTGCAGCGGCAGGCCTCGGCGCCCTCGATCAGCGCCAGCCGCTGTTCCAGCATCGTGATGGTGGGGTTGGCGATGCGGGAATACTGGTAGTGCTTGACCGCGCCGGTAAAGGTCGCTTCGGCCTGCTCGGCGCTGTCGTAGACGAAGCCGGAGGTGAGAAACAGCGCCTCGGCGGTCTCGCCGAACGCACTGCGTTCGATGCCGCCCTGCACCAGCCGGGTGGCGGGATGCCAGCTATCGCTATCAGAGATGGGAGATTCGGATGCCATCATTGGGGCCCTTCGCGGATGGGGCCGGCCATGGATGCAGCGGCGCGCCACGGAACCATTCCGCAGGCATCACCACTGGCCTCTTT
>DATJEA010000371.1:0-2787 GCA_035497095.1 Acetobacteraceae bacterium
GGATGCTGGCGCCCCAGAACGCCTTCCAGTCCGCCCCCAGCAGTTGTTCATGGAAGAAGTAGCCCAGCACCACGGCGCCGACCGCCAGCAGGATCAGCGGCACCGTCATCACCGACGGGCTCTCGTGGACATGCTCCATGGTATGGCGGTCGGCGTGCGGCGTGCCGTGGAAGGTCATCAGCAGCACCCGCCAGGAGTAGAACGCGGTCAGCGCGGCGGCGAGCAGGCCGCACCAGAAGCCATACTGGCCAATGCCGCTGCCCGAGGCCCAGGCCGCCTCCAGGATCGCGTCCTTCGAGTAATAGCCGGCGAACGGGAAGATGCCAGACAGCGACAGGCTGCCGATCCACATCACCACGTAGGTGATCGGCACCTTCTTCCAGATGCCGCCCATCTTGCGCATGTCCTGCTCGCCGGACATCGCGTGGATCACCGAGCCGGCGGCCAGGAACAGCAACGCCTTGAAGAAGGCATGCGTCAGCAGGTGGAAGATCGACGCCTGATAGGCGCCCACCCCGGCGGCGACGAACATGTAGCCGAGCTGCGAACAGGTGGAGTAGGCGATCACCTTCTTGATGTCGTTCTGCAGGCAGCCGATGGTCGCCGCGAACAGCGCCGTGGTGCCGCCAACCACCACGATGACGCCGAGCGCCACCGGCGCGTATTCCAGCAGCGGCGATACCCGCGACACCAGGAACACGCCTGCCGTCACCATGGTCGCCGCGTGGATCAGTGCGGAAACCGGGGTCGGGCCCTCCATCGCGTCGGGCAGCCAGACATGCAGGCCGATCTGCGCCGATTTCGACATCGCGCCGATGAACAGCAGGATGCCGATCACTTCCAGCACCGGCCAGTCATGGCCCAGCAGATGGAAGGTCTGGGCGGCATGCTGGCCGGCAGTGGCGAAGATCTCGCTGAACTGGATCGAGCCGAACATCAGATAGGTCAGCGCGATGCCGACCGCGAAGCTCAGGTCGCCGATACGGTTGACCACGAAGGCCTCGACCGCCGCCCAGCAGGCGCTGGGCTTCTCATACCAGAAGCCGATCAGCAGGTAGCTGACCAGGCCGACGCCCTCCCAGCCGAAATACAGTTGCAGCAGGTTGTCGGACGTCACCAGCATCAGCATCGCGAAGGTGAACAGGCTGAGATAGCTGAAGAACCGCGCGATGCCCTTGTCGTGGCTCATATAGCCGACGCTGTAGATATGGATCAGCGTGGAGACGCTGGTGACCATCGCCACCATCACCGCGGCCAGCGTGTCGTAGCGCAGCGCCCAGGACACATGCAGGTCGCCGGCCGAAATCCAGGTGGTGAGGTTGAGCACGCCCGGCGCGCCGCCCGCATAGACCAGTTGTACGAACGCGGTGACGCCGCAGGCGGCGGCCAGCAGCATGCACAATATGGTCACGGCCTGGGCCGCACGGTCGCCGACGGCGCGGCCGAGCAGGCCGGCCACCAGAGAGCCCAGGAGCGGCGCAAATACCGCGACGGCGTACAGCATGCGCTCAGCCCTTCATCAGATTCACGTCCTCGACCTCGATCGAGCCGCGATTGCGGAAATAGATCACCAGGATGGCCAGCCCGATCGCCGCCTCGGCGGCGGCCACGGTCAGCACGAACATCGTCATCACCTGGCCGGTGAGATCGTCGAGCGCCGCCGAGAAGGCGACCAGGTTGAGATTGACCGCGAGCAGGATCAGTTCGACCGACATCAGGATGACGATGACGTTCTTGCGGTTCAGGAAGATGCCGAAAATCCCCAGCACCAGCAGGATGGCGCTGACCGCCAGGTAATGGCCGATACCGACAACCAGCATCTCAGTGCCCCCCGCCATGATGGCCGCCAGCGGCCTCGCCGGCCGGCTCCGGTTCCGCCGCGGGCTTCGGCCGCAGGATGCCAAGCTCGCCGATGCCGGCGCCGGGCCGCACATCCATCATCTCCAGCGTGTCGGCAACGGTACGGGCCAGCTGGCGTGCGATCACCTGATGGCGCGAGGATTTGCGGTCGCGCAGCGTCAGCACGATGGCGCCGATCATCGCCACCAGCAGGATCAGCCCGGAAACCTGGAACAGCAGAATATAATGCGTATAAATCAGGTGCCCGAGTTGCGCGGTATTGTGCAGCCCGGCATCGCGCGGCGCGAAACGCAGGCTGGAGGCGGCCGGGGCGAATTTCCAGCCGCCCAGCACCATGCCCAGTTCCACCAGCAGCACGAGCCCGATGATGGCGCCCACCGGGGCGTAGCGCTGGAACCCCTCGCGCAACTGCGAGAAGTTGATGTCCAGCATCATCACCACGAACAGGAACAGCACCGCGACCGCGCCGACATAGACGATCACCAGGATCATCGCCAGGAACTCGGCGCCGGCCAGCAGGAACAGGGCTGCGGCGTTGAAGAAGGCGAGGATCAGGAACAACACCGAATGCACCGGGTTGCGGGCGCTGACCACCATCGCCGCCGAGGCGATCAGGATGGCGGCGAACACATAGAACGCGATCGTCGCCAGCAGCGGGGCGGCAAGCATTGGCGCCTCGGTCATGGAGCACCTGTGCCGGGGTTGTTCTGGGCTCCGAGGCTTTTCTGGACCATGGTCATCCTACTGGGTCACCCGCAACCGGGCGCCCCATCTGCTCAGCGATATAGGGCATCGAGTACCAGCCGCTTCGCCAGTTCCGGCTCCCAGCGGTCGCCGTTGGCCAGCAGCTTGGCCTTGTCGTACAGCAGTTCCTCGCGAGTCTCGGTGGCGAATTCGAAATTCGGCCCCTGCACGATGGCATCCACC
>DATJEA010000372.1:0-1761 GCA_035497095.1 Acetobacteraceae bacterium
CGCAACCGCGACGCCGCATCGGCAGCGGAAGCGGCCGTCAACGCCGGATCGCCCTTGAACAGCGGCAGCACGCGGCCGGCCTCATACCCCCCGGTCAGCTGCCAGTAGACCAGCGCCGTCGCCTCCCCCCGCCACTCCGCCCCGAACGCGCCGGCCGCCGCCATCGCCGCCTCCAGCGGCAGTTGCGGCGCGAAGCCCTGCTCCACCTCTTTCTGGCTGGGCGGCGCGCCGGTCTTGTAGTCCAGGATCGCCAGCGACCCGTCCGCCCGCCGCTCGATCCGGTCGGCCCGCCCGGTGAGCGTAAAGCCGTCAACCAGCCAGTCCCCCTTCGCCTCGGTGGCAAGCGCCACCGGCGCCGCCACACTGCGCCGCGCCACCTCCACCTCGGCCACCCAGGCGGCAATCCGATACAGCCGGGGCCGCCACCACTCGCGCAACGCCGCCCGCAACGGCGCACGCTGCAACGCCGCGTCCATCGCCCTGCGCAACTGCGCCAGCGCATCCGCCGGCCATGCCGCGCCATTGTCGGCCAGGAAAATCTGCATCCCGCGATGCACCAGCGAGCCGTAATCCGCCGCGTCGGTCGCCTGCTCCAGCGGCTTCAGCGCCTCCAGCCGCAGAATCCGCCGCGCATGGATCGCATAGGGATCGGCCAGCCAGGTCTCGATCTCGGTCACGCTGAGCCGGCTCGGCCGCAGATGCAGCGCCGGGCACGGCCGGGGTGCGCGCACCGGCACCGGCGGCCCCGAAGGCTGGTCCAGCAGCCGCGCCCAGCCCGCCGCCGGATGCACCGCCAACGAAGCCGGCGCCAGCAGCGCATCCAGCCGCGCCAGCCAGCGCGCCGGCACCGCCGGCGCGCCATCGCGGCGGCGCGGGCAGGACAGCACCACGCGCGGCGCCGCACAGGCCGCCGAGACGAAGTCATGCGCCGCCTGGCCGACCGCCTCCTCCGGGCTGGGCAGCCCGGCGCGGGCGCGCATCGGCCGGCTGAGCCACGGCCCGGGGTCGGTGGCCGGCGGCCACACCCCCTCCGCCAGCCCGCCGAGCACCACGGTATCCGCCGCCTGCAACCGCGCCTCCAGCAGCCCCCAGATGAACACGCGCGGATGCTCCACCGCCGCCTCCCGCCCGCGCAGCGCCCGGCGCGAGCGCACCGCCGCCCCGTCCAGCAGCGCGTCGAGCAGGCCGGGCAGCACGGCGGGCTTCTGATCCGGCAGCACCGCCAGCACCGGCAGCGCCTCGGCCAGCAGCAGCGCCAGCGCCTCGCCTTCCTCCAGCGCCCACAGCCGCGCCGGGCCGGGCCGCTCATCGGTCGCCGCCAGCGCCTCGCCCGCCGCCACCAGCGCCTCCAGCAATTGCCGCGGCGGCGCCACCACCCCGGCGAGCCGCAGCCCCGGCGCCAGACACGCCTCGACCCGCTCGACAAACAACCGCACCTCATCGCCGGCCTCGGCCGCCGCCAGCCGCAGCCCGACCAGCCCATCCGGCGGACGCGGCCCACGCAGGCAGGCCAGTTCCAGCCCGCGCGCCGCCGCCCGGCAGGCAGCAGGCGCCAGCCCGGCGGCGGCCAGCGGATGCTTCAGCAGGCCGAGCAGCGCCACCGGCCCCAGCCCATCGGCCAGGGCGGCGGCCAGCAGCCGCAGAAACACCGCGGGCGGCGCGTCGGCCAGCCGCTCGCCGGCGCTGTCATCGGCAACGATCCCCCAGCGCAGCAACTCGGCCGCCACCCGCCCGGCCAGCGCCCGATCCGGCGTCACCAGC
>DATJEA010000373.1:0-7543 GCA_035497095.1 Acetobacteraceae bacterium
TGGAAAGCACCATCACGGGCAGATCAACACCTCAGCAGGCAGACCATCCGCAAGCCGAAAACCAACATGGATCCAAACCTCGCTCCCACAGGCTGCCAGGTGCGGATCGAACCCGTACCTTGGCCCCCTCTGCCCACAGACAATGCGACGTTTCGAGGTCCAGGGGCTCGGCCCCTGGCGGGGTCTGGGGCAGCGCCCCGGCATCGCGCCCGCTGGACGCGCTCGGGGATATGTGATTTCTGCGGCCGCGCCGATCCACAGCATGACAGACTGACACATGGCATATCAAAGTTTTGGCGACGAGAAAGGTGATAGCCGGTCGGCCGAGAAATTGCGCGCGATCCGGCTCCCCGCCGACCTCACCGGCAAATCCCTTCTCGATATCGGCTGCAACGAAGGCTATTTCTGCCAGGCGGCGCTGGACCGCGGTGCCACGCGGGTGCTTGGCATCGACACCAATGGCGCCATCATCGAAAAAGCCAAACAGCGGGTTCCCGGCGCCGAATTCCGCCACCAGTCCTGGTGGGATATCGGCCACGAGACATTCGACTACATCCTGTTCCTGTCGGCAATCCACTACGAGAAACAGCAGAAACGCCTGCTGGACAAGCTGGTCACCAACCTGAAACCAAATGGCACCCTGATCCTGGAAGCCGGCATGGTGATGGACTGGGACAAGAAAAGCTGGAAGCTGGTGCAGCGGCTTGACGGCGTTGTGCGCTTCCCGACGCTGGGCCTGCTGGTCGACGACCTGCTCAGCAGATACAGCGTGCGAACCATGGGCGCTTCCGTCCCGCAGATCGGCGACCCGCAAGAGCGCCACGTGCTGCACTGCAAGCCCCGCAAGCCGACGCTGTTTCTCATCGCCGGCGAATCCCGCGCCGGCAAATCGAGCTTCGCGCGGGTGTTCGCGGCGCACGGCATCCGCACCATCCATCTCGACGTATTCATCGGCCAGGCCTCCCACCTGGCGGCCACCGACCCGAAGCATTACGCCCACTACCTGAAATCCGTCGGGGTGGCCGATATTGCCCAGTTTTCCAGAACCATGCAGAAAGACGGCCAATCAGACGGCCTCGCCCGCCTGCTGATGCACGCCGTCACCAAGGACGATGACATGACCGTCGTCGAGGGCTACCCGCTGATGATCCCCGAATTCGCCCAGGCGGTGAGAAAGCTGGCCGAAGCGGATGGCTACAAGGTCGTGTCGATAACGCTATAGCATCGCGCTCCGCGATCAGTCGCTGACCCAGCGCAGATACCGCTCAAGCCCGCGCCGCACCGCCGCCTTGCCGTCGGCGAGGATCTCCCGCCCCCAGAACGCGCCATAGACGCGATTGAACGCGTAGGGTTCCACCCGCGCCGCCACCTCGCGCACGATGCGCGGCGAGACCGGAATCAAATCCGGGTAGCTGCGCATCACGCTCACCGAGCGATCCGGGGTTACCTGCACTATATCGCCGGACAGCAGGCAGCCGCCGCGCGCGTCCCAATGCAGCATCGTCCCGCCGTCGAAATGCCCCGGCGCGTTCACCAGCGTCACCCCCGGCAGCAGCGCGTGCTGTTCCCCGGACCAGAGCTGCAGGCGCGGCGTCGGCAGCACGATATGCTGGCGATCGGCCTCATGCAGCCACAGCCTGGCGTCGAACGCATCGGCCCAGGCGGCCATCCGGCTGTAGTAATGCGGGTGCGAGATGGCGATCGCCGCCAGCCCGCCCAGCCCGTTGACCAGCGCGATGGTGGCGTCGTCCAGCAGGCTGATGCAGTCCCACAGCACATTGCCGTGCGGCGTGCGCAGCAGGAAGGCGCGCTGGTTGATCGCGAACGCCGGCACCGTGCCCAGCGCGAACAGCTCCGGCTCATACTGCCGCCACATGTTGGTGTGGCTGGCGCCGAACGCCGCCAGCGTGGTCCAGCCCTGCCCGCCGGCTGGCACGTATTGCCGCTCGTCCTCGCAGGTCGGGCAATGCGGCGGCGGCGCGGCGCCGGGCGGGAATTCGGTGCCGCAGGCGGTGCACAGATAGCTGGTCATCGCGCTACTCCGCCGCCAGTCGGTTCGGCGCCGCCGGTCGCCAGCCGGCCAGCGCGTTCAGCCGGCCCCAGGCCCTGGCATAACCGGCGCGCGGCGTGCCGGCATGGCGGGCAGCCACCGCCAGCCAGCGCGCTTCCACCCGCGCGGCGCTGTCCCAGCAGGCCTGCACCGCGGCCCGGCGGATGGCCAGCGGGGCGTCGCGCACCCGCTCCATCTGGGTGCGGAATTCCGCCTCCACGGCGTCGCGCTCGGGGCCGATTTCGGCCATCGCCGCGGCGTAATCCCCCAGCAGCAGCGCGCGATGCAGTTGCTCGTGGCGCCACCACAGGGTGGCCGTATCGTGCCGATCCCCCGGCGTCGGCCCCTGCTCGGGCAGCCCGGCATCGAGGAATACCGGCTTGAACAGGCTGGTGCACGGCGCCGAACTGCCGGTCACCCAATGCAGCGCCCCGCCCGGCCGCAGATCGCTGACCAGCGAGCCCACCGACTGCCCGCGCCGCGCCCCGTCGCCGGCATGCATGCACACGGTCGGCCCGCGCAGGCCCTGCGGGTGGAAGCCCGCCTCCTCGGCGCCGCCATGGTCGCGCAGCGCGCTCATCATGTCGCCGACATCCGGCTCGCTCACCGCCGCCAGCCGCCCGGTAGAGCGCCCGCAGCGCGCGATGGCGCCGGCCAGGCCAGGGTTGTCCGGATTGGTGACCGTGGCGGCGAAGTCGAACTGCCCCTTGCCGCCCCACCAGCCCAGCGCACGCGCATGGTCCAGCAGCCCGTCGCTCATCCGGTCCGGCAGCGCGATGGTATAGGTGTTGGAAATCGCCCGCCGTGCCCCCGCCTTCTCGACGGCCCAGTGCCGCCCCACCGTCTCCAGCACGAAGCACTCGCCTGCATCGGCGATCAGGAACGAGTTGTCGTACCAGCGCCGCAGCAGATGCCCGGCGCTGCCGCCCTGGCCATGCGCCTCCAGCAGCCCGGTGATCACCGTCACCGCCTCGGCCGCCGAGGCGCCGCGCTCCAGCCCCAGCCGCAGCAGATCCATGCCGAGCAGCGCCGGCCGACGCTGCGGCGTGCTGCGCGGATGCACCGCCTCGTTGCCGATCACCACGCCATGCTCATTGGCGCCCATCTCGGCGCCCCAGATCCAGCACGGCCGGCTCAGCAGCACCGCATGGGTGCGCGCCGCCTGCGGGATGGCGATATAGGTGCAGCGCAGCGTCGCCCCGGCGCCGTAGTCACGCGCCGGCAGCGCTTCCAGATACTGCGCCTCATTACGCTCCCGATCGCTGTTCTTGGCGAACAGCATCCCGGTGGCGGTGGCGGCAACCATGGTATCGCACATCGGTTTCTTCCCCTGCGGCGGCGGCCCAGCCTATGCGGTTTCACAAAATCCCAAAAGCCGGCGCCGGCGGGCCATGCGCCTGGAACCGGCGAGCTGCTGGAGGTGACGCAGGCGGAGGCGGCGTGAAGCGGCGGGGCGCTGCCCCCCACCCCGCCAAGGGCCAAGCCCTTGGAACCCCCGACTTTAGCAGAGGTCCAGGGCTCGGCCCCCCAATACTTCAAACGGAGGGCGGGGCCTGGGGCAGCGCCCCAGCCTTGCTTTCCTGTCTCCGGGCGGCAGATGATAACATCCCCCACAGGGGAGGACCCGATGCGCAATTTTGATGAAGTGTCGATCACCGAGGCGGTCTTGGCGCGGTTGGACCAGGCCGGCACCCCGCGCGCCCGAGCCATCAGCGCGAGTCTGATCCGCCATCTGCACGACTTCGTGCGCGAGGTGCAGCCGAGCCAGGCGGAATGGGGCGAGGCGATCGCATTTCTCACCCGCACCGGGCAGATGTGCAGCGACACGCGGCAGGAATTCATCCTGCTGTCGGACGTGCTCGGGGTGTCGATGCTGGTGGATGCGATCAACCATCGCCAGCCTGGCGGCGCCACCGAGACCACGGTGCTCGGCCCGTTCTACGTCGAGGCGGCGCCGGAATTCGCACTCGGCGCCGACATCGCCGCCGGACTGGCCGGCGACAAGCTGCTGGTGGAGGGCAGCGTGCGGCGGCTGGGCGGCGCGCCGTTGGCCGGCGCGGTGGTGGACACCTGGCAGACCGATGGCGACGGGCAATACGACGTGCAGGGCGCGGACGGCTTGCACCATCTGGCCGGCCGCGCCCGGCTGCGCACCGATGCCGAGGGCAAATTCTGGTTCCGCAGCGTGATCCCGGCCTCCTACCCGATTCCGGATGACGGCCCGGTGGGCGGCATGTTGCGGGCGCAGGGGCGGCATCCGTTCAGGCCGGCGCATGTGCATTTCATGGTCGGCCATCCCGGCTGCGAGACGCTGGTGACGCATCTGTTCCTGGCCGGCGACCCGTATCTGGATTCGGACGTGGTGTTCGGCGTGAAGGATTCGCTGATCCAGAAGCTGGAGCCGCAGCCGGCCGGGCTGACGGCGCGCGGCAACCGGGTGGAGACGCCGATGGCGGCATTGCGCTATGATTTCGTGCTGTCCGACACCGCGCAAGGCACATCATGACCAAGGACGAAATCAGCGCCTGGGCGCTGGCCAATGGCTGGCAGATGATCGCCGGCAACCCGAGCCTGACCAAGCCCTCGGCGCCGAAGGAGGCGATCGTGCGGCTGGTGCTCAAGGCCACCGTGGCGGCGCTGGAGGTCAAGAAGCCGGCCGGCAAATGGGAGAAGGCGGCCAGCCAGCCCTATGCCCGGATCAGCGCGGACCCGGAGAGCGGCATCCCGCTCGGCCTCGGGCTGGATGGCAGCACCGCCTACGCGATGCTGATGCGCGAGAACAAGGATCGCCAGGTCTTCGCCAGGTTTACCGGCGCCAAACCGATCGGCGGCTGAATGACGGCCGACCGCACCGCGCTGCACCTGCTGGCCGGCGGGCGGCGGATCGCGCCCCGTCTGCTGGCGCCCGGCTATTGGCTGTTCCCGCTGCCGCACCCGGCGCGGCGGCTGCGGCTGGTCTCGGCGGTGTTCAGCCCGGCCGCATTGGGCAACTCCGCCGACAGCCGCACGCTGGGTGTGGCGCTGACCCGGCTCAGCGTGGTGCGGCCCGACACGACCGATCAGATTCCGCTGGCGGCGCTGGCTGAGGGCTGTCATCCGCTGGAGGGCGACGGCTGGCGCTGGACCACCGGCGACACACCACTGCCCGACATGGCCTTCACTGGGGCGGCGGCGTTGCTCGTCGAGGGCTTCGCCGCGCCGGATGCGGTGGCGCCCGTCGCGCCGGCGTTGTTCCTGCCCGGTGATTCGTACCCCGCCGACGCGCATATCCCGGCCAGCCTGTTCGGCGCGCTGCACCCGGTATTCGCCGGCTGGCGTACTTATGGGCCGCCGCGCACCCCGCCAGTGCCGGAGCGGCTGGCGGCGCTGCTGGCCCGGCCGCCGGAGCGGCAGAAGCGGCTGCTGTTCGGCCGCTCCTCCGGCCTGCGCACCGCCACCGCCTTCGCCGCGGCCCGGCCAGAGGCGGTGCGGGCGGTGATCGGGGTCGGCTATCCGTTTCTGCAACCCTTCGCCGACCCCGAGCCGGAACGCTTCGCGCATCTGGCCAGCATCACCACGCCGACGCTGATCTTCCAGGGCCACAACGATCCCTATGGCGGCGCCTGGGTGCCGGACCTGGTGCCGCTGTCGCCTTCGGTGCAGCTGCATTTCATCGCCACCGACCATGACCTGCACCTGACCCGGCAGGGCTGGGACGCGGTGGCCCGGCGCATCCTGCTGTTCCTGGCCGGGCTTCCCCCGGCATAGTGGCCGGCGGTAACCTGCCCGCCTCACACGCAGGATCGCATCATGGCCGAACTTCCGCAGGTATTGCTCTGGACCGACAACCCCGGCGCCTATCAGGCCGCCATCGCCAAGGCCGGGCTCGCCGATCGGGTGAAGCTCGAAGCACTGGCCAGCAACGCCACCCCCTCCGCCGCGCAGCGCGCCGAGACCGTGGCGATGCTGGCGATGCGGGCGCCGGCCGGGGTGCTGCCGGGCATGCCGAAACTGCGCTGGGTGCAGGCGATGAGCGCCGGGGTGGAAAGCTGGCTGGCGCTGCCCGACCTGCCCGCCGCCCTCACGCTGAGTTGCGCCCGCGGCACCCATGGCGAATCGATGCCGGAGAACATCCTCGGCGCGCTGTTCCACATCGCCAAGCCGTACGCGATCGCCGCCGAAGACCAGAAGCGCAGCACCTGGGTCCGCCGCACCGCCACACCGCTGAACGGCAGCACCCTCGGCATTCTCGGCATGGGCGTGATCGGCCAGGCGGTGGCGCGGCTGGCGCTGGCGCTGAACATGCGGGTGATCGGCACCAAGCGGCGCGGCGGCACGCTGCAAGGCGCCGAGATTCTGCCGCCCGAGCGCACCGACGAGGTGCTGGCGCAATCCGACTATCTGCTGCTGCTGCTGCCGGCCACCCCCGACACCGAGAACTTCATCGCCGCCCCCCGGTTGGCGCGCATGAAGCAGGGCGCCTGGCTGCTCAATTTCGGCCGCGGCCATCTGATCAACGACGACGACCTGATCGCCGCCGTCACCAGCGGCCACCTGGCCGGCGCGGTGCTGGACGTGTTCCGCCAGGAGCCGCTGCCCAGCACGCACAAGTTCTGGACCACGCCAGGCATCGCCGTGCTGCCGCATATCGGCGGCGGCCACCCGCAGCGCGACCGCGTGGTGGCCGCCCTGTTCGCCGACAACCTCGCCCGCTTCCTTGACGGCAAGCCGTTGCGCGAGGCGGTGGACCGCGCCGCCGGCTACTGAATCGCGGTCGGCCGGCGGCCTACTGAAGTGCCGTCGGCCGACGGCGGTGCCAGTCGGTATCGCGCTGATAGGCGTCGGCCACCTTCAGCACCCGCGCCTCGGCGAACGGCCGCCCAGCCAGTTGCAGCCCCACCGGCAATCCGTTCGCATCCAGCCCGCACGGCGCGCTCGCGGTCGGCAGGCCGAGATAGTTGAACGGCCTGGTGTTGACGCTCACCGCCAGGAATCGCGCCACCGTCTCGGCCGGATCGCCGGCGGCCTCGGCCGCATCGATATCGGTCTCCGCCAGCGTGGGCAGCACGGTCGGGATGGTCGGCGTGGCGATCAAATCCACCTGCCCGAACACTTCGGCCGCGAACGCCTTCAGCACCGCGCCGCGCCGGCTCAGCGACTCGATATAATACACCGCCGGAATGCCGTAGCCGGGGTACAGCCGCCCGGAGAGATGCACCGAATAATCCTGCGCCCGCTCGCGCATCCATTTGGCATGGATCGCGCCGCCCTCCACCCGCGACAGGATGCCGCCATAAGCCGCCACCGCGTCCATCAACGGCAGCGCCAGCCGCACGATAATGGCCCCGCGCGCCGCCAGCACCTCCAGCGCCGCCTCGAACGCCGCCAGCACCGAGGGCGCCGCCCCCGGCACCAGCACATTGGTCGGCACCCCGATCCGCTGGCCGCGCAGATCGCCATCCAGCCCCGCCTCGTAGTCCGGCACCGGATTGGCCGCACTGGTCGGGTCGCGCG
>DATJEA010000374.1:0-1786 GCA_035497095.1 Acetobacteraceae bacterium
GAGGCGATCGCCATGGTCGCGTCAATCTGCCCGCTGCGCACCGCGGCCACCATGTTGGCGATGCCCTGCAACGGCCGCAGCGTCAGGCTCTTCAGGTCGAAGCCTTCGATCTCGGCCAGCCGGCCGACCATATAGTGGAACGAGGAGCCGTACTGGGTGATGCCGAAGCTGTGCCCGGCCAGATTTTTCAGCGAGGTCAGGCCGGCGTCATAGGCCTGCTTCGAGACCAGCACGGCGGTCAGGTGATAGCCCTTCTGCTCATGCAGCGCGCCGCCAATCACCTTGAGCTCGCCCTTGCCGGCCAATGCGAAAAACCCGCCGGTGAGGGCGGTCACGCCGACATCGATGTCGCCGGCCACCGCCGCGGCCGAGATCGGCTGGGCTGCCTGGAAATAGCGGAATGTCACCTCCACCCCGGCATCGCGGAAATAGCCGCGCTGCTGCGCCAGATAGAACGGCGCCGGCGACAGCGTGTGCAGCATGCCCAGCGTGATCTTGCCGATCGCCCGCGCCGGCCGCGCGCCCAACGCGACCGATGCGCCTGCCATTGCCAAAACCGATCGTCTGCCGAGTCGCATCGCGCTCTCCCCCACGGGCGTCCTGCCCGGTTGCGGTTTCTTGCCACCATGCGCGCGCGCTGCCAATGCAACCGCGCGCGCCGGTCGTCGCCGTCAATACGCCGGCTCGGCGATATCCTCTGCGGTGAACGCCTGCCGTACCGCCGGCCGCGCCCAGACCCGCGCCGCATGCGCCGCCAGCGCCGGCCAGGCGCGTGCCGGGCGCGGCATGTCACGGCTCCAGCGCACCAGCATGAACAGGAACAGATCGGCCGCCGAGAGCTGCTCGCCCAGCAGATACGGCCCCGCACCGAGCTGTCCGGCAATGATCTCGAACATTCGCTCCAGCCGAACCCGCGCGCCCTGTTTCACTGCATCGAGGCAGCCGGCATCGGCAGTGAATTTCTCCGGGTAGAACCAGGCCATGAACTGCGCCTGTGGCGTGTTGCTCAGATGCACCATCCATTTCAGCAACTGCGCCCGCGCCGCGCTGCCGGGCGGCGGCGAGAGCCCGGCGGCGGGAAACCGCTCCACCAGGTGCAGCACGATCGCGGCCGCTTCGTACAGCACGATATCGCCGTCGATCAGCGCCGGAATCAGTCCGTTCGGATTGATCCGCAGATAGGCCGGGTCGCGTTGCGCCTCCGCCGCGCGGTCGACCAGCCGCAACTCGAACGGCACCGCCAGCTCGCGCAGCACCATATGCGGCAGCAGGCTGGCATTGCCGGGGTAATAGTACAGCGCCAGGGTCATGCGGTCTGCTCCAGCCGGCGCCAGATCGCCGGCGCATCCAATGTCACAACGGCCTGTTCCTGCGCGGCTGTCTCCACCGCGCGGGCGTGGTAGCGGCGCCTGGTCCAGCCGATCGGATCGCCCTGCCCGGCCAGCTTGGCCAATGCTGCGATCAGCATGCCGGTGCGGCCCAGCCCGGCGCGGCAACCGATATACACCGGCGCGTCGGGCGCCCCGCGCAGCGCCAGCAGCAGCGCCACCAGCCCATCGGCCAGCGCTTCGGGCGACAGCACCCCGTAATCGGCGATCGGCAGCGCAATGGTCGCGCTGCCCGCGTTGGCCGATCGCGCCTCCAGGCACACCGCGATGCCCGGCGGACGAAACTCCTCGAACGGGCCGCCGCGAATGCAGCGATCCCGCCCGAACAAGCGCAGCGTGACACACCCGACCAAGGCGGCGTCTCAGTCCACCTTCATTTCACCGAGATAGGCCTGCTT
>DATJEA010000375.1:0-3687 GCA_035497095.1 Acetobacteraceae bacterium
TTTTTCCAAAAAAAGAAGTGCTTTCATCCCCGCGCCGCCTGCACTTCGCCCGCCGCAATCGCACTGACGTTGACAATGCCGCGCGCGGTCACGCTCGGCACCACCACGTGGATCGGCTTGGACATGCCGAGCATGATCGGCCCGACCGGCTGTGCGTCGGCCGCGGCCTTCAGCAGGCTGAAGGCGATGTTGGCGGCGTCCAGTCCCGGCATCACCAGCAGATTGGCGACGCCGGTGAGCTTGCTGTCCGTCACCGCGCGGTCACGGATGGATTCCACCAGCGCCGCGTCGCCATGCATCTCGCCGTCGATCTCAAGCTCCGGCGCGCGGGCGCGGATCAGGCCGAGGGCGGTGCGCATCTTGCGGGCGGAGGGCGAGTTGGAGGCGCCGAAGCTGGAATGCGACAGCAGCGCCGCTTTCGGGGTGAGGCCGAAGCGGCGCACCACCTCGGCGCCCAGCACGGTCATCTCGGCGATCTGCTCGGCGGTGGGATCGACGTTCATATGGGTGTCGCAGATGAAGATCGTGCCGCGCGGCAGGATCAGGCAGGACAGCGCATAGATCCGCGACACGTCGGCGCGCTTCGGGATGATCGGCACGATATAGAGCATGTGCCGCCACCAGTCGCCGAGGCCGCCGCAGATCGCCGCATCCGCCTCGCCGGCATGCAGCAGCATCGCGGCGGCCACCGTGTTGCGGTTGCGCACCCGGCGCGCGGCGGCATCGGGCGGCGTGCCGCGGCGGCCGACCAAATGCTGGTATTGCTCAACGAGTGGGGCGAACACCGCCTCGTCCAGCGCCGGATCGAGCACGCGGACGCTGCTGTCCAGGTTCAGCCGCAGGCCCATTTCGCGCACCTTCTCGGCGATCACTGCGCGGCGGCCGATCAGGATCGGCTCGGCCATGTGGTCGTCGACCAGCATCTGGGCTGCGCGCAGCACGCGCGGGTCCTCGCCCTCGGCGTAGACGATGCGGGTGGCGGATTTCTTCGCGGTCTCGAACACCGGGCGCATCAACTGGCCGGAGCGGAACACGAAGCGCTCCAGTTCCAGCTTGTAGGCGTCGAAATCGGCGATCGGGCGCAGCGCCACGCCGGTCTCCATCGCCGCGCGGGCGACGGCCGGGGCGATTTGCAGGATCAGCCTGGGGTCGAACGGCTTGGGGATGATGTAGTCCGGCCCGAACACCGGGGCGACGCCGCCATAGGCCGCCGCCACCACTTCGCTCGCCTCGATGCGCGCCAGTTCGGCGATTGCCTCCACCGCGGCGAGCTTCATCGCCTCGTTGATCGTCGTCGCGCCGCAATCCAGCGCGCCGCGGAAGATGAACGGGAAGCACAGCACGTTGTTGACCTGGTTGGGGTAGTCGGTGCGGCCGGTGGCGACGATGGCGTCCGGCCGGGCCTGGCGCACCAGGTCGGGGTCGATCTCCGGCTCCGGGTTGGCCAGTGCGAGGATGATCGGGCGGGGCGCCAGCTTGCCGAGCCACTCGGATTTCAGCACGTGCGGCGCCGAGAGGCCCATGAAAATGTCCGCACCGTCCAGCACGTCCGGCAGGGTGCGGGCGTCGGTCTCGCGGACATAGGGGGCGATGCGCGGCGGCAGGTCGGGGCGGCCGGCATGCACCACGCCTTTGACGTCGGTCAACGTGACGTTCTCCGGCTTCAGCCCCATCGCCACCAGCAGGTCGACGCAGGCCATCGCGGCGGCGCCGGCGCCGGAGGTGACCAGCTTGGCTTCGGAGAGCTGCTTGTCTTGCAGCACCAGCGCGTTGCGCACCGCGGCGGCCACCGTGATGGCGGTGCCGTGCTGGTCATCGTGGAACACCGGGATTTTCATCCGGGCGCGCAGCTTGGCCTCGATCTCCCAGCATTCCGGGGCTTTGATGTCTTCGAGGTTGATCGCGCCGAAGGTCGGTTCCAGCGCCGCCACCACCTCGATGAAGCGGGCCGGGTCCTGCTCGTCGACCTCGATGTCGAACACGTCGATACCGGCGAATTTCTTGAACAGGACGGCCTTGCCCTCCATCACCGGCTTGCCGGCCAAGGCGCCGATATTGCCGAGGCCGAGTACCGCGGTGCCGTTCGAGATCACGCCGACCAGATTGGCGCGGGCGGTGTACAGCCAGGCGTTGGCCGGGTCGGCGACGATTTCGTCGCAGGCGGCGGCGACGCCGGGGGAATAGGCCAAGGCAAGGTCGCGCTGGCTGGACATGCGCTTGGTCGCCTCGACCGAGAGCTTCCCTGGCCGGGGCAGCCGGTGGTAATCCAGAGCCGCTTTACGAAAATCGTCGTCCATCGCCATATCCGCCCCATCGCTTTAGTTAAGTGCAGGATCGGCGGGATGGGCCGCGTATGCAACCGTGGCGCGGCGACCCGCGCAGGCGAAAACATTTGGAGACGGCAGGGTTATGCGGTCGAGAAGACTCGAACTTCCACGAGGTTACCCCCACAAGCACCTCAAGCTTGCGCGTCTACCATTCCGCCACGACCGCACCGGGCAGACGCGGGCATATAGCCGATGACCGGCCCGGCATCAATGACCGACAGCGAGGCAATTGCATGGGCGGTGGCGGACGGGCTCACCCCCTACCCGGCCGCGCTGGAGACCATGGCCGCACGGGTGGCCGGCATCCGCGCCGGGACCATGACCGAACAGGTCTGGCTGGTCGAGCATCCGCCGCTGTATACCGCCGGCACCTCGGCCAACCCGGCGGATTTGCAGCAGCCGCAGCGCTTCCCGACCTATGCTGCCGGGCGCGGTGGGCAATGGACCTATCACGGCCCCGGCCAGCGCACCGGCTACGTGATGCTCGACCTGACCCGGCCGCACGGCATGGTCGCGGCGCGCGACGTGCGCAGTTACGTGCATGGGCTGGAGGAATGGCTGATCCGCGCGCTCGACCGCTTCAACGTGCGCGGCGAGCGGCGCGACGGGCGGATCGGCATCTGGGTCGCCGGCCCGCGCGGCGAGGCGAAGATCGGCGCGCTCGGGGTGCGGGTGACACGCTGGGTGTCGTGGCACGGCATCGCGCTCAACGTCGATCCCGACTTGAGCCATTTCGCCGGCATCGTGCCCTGCGGCATCCGCCAGTTCGGCGTCACCAGCCTGCATGATCTGGGGGTATTGGTGACCATGGAGGAGGCCGACGCGGCACTGATGCAGGCCTGGAGCGAGGTGTTCGGGTAGATCGTTATAAGCCATAACTTTCGCCGCGCAGGAAGGCGATGGCGTCGCGGTGCAGCGCCGTCCGCCCGGCTTCCAGATGCATCAGATGGGTGCCGTGGCCGAGCTTCACGTCGCGCTTCAGCGGCGCCGCGGTGCAGGCGTCGAACAGCCAGGCGGCGTCGGCGTCGGTGCACAGGCTGTCCCAGGCGCCGCGCAGGATGCAGAGCGGCGCGGTGATGCGGCTCGGCTCGTAAGGCAGCCGGCCGGCCCAGGCGTCGGCGATATCGGCGCGCGGGCCGCAGGGAATCGCCACGCCGGGCGGGTCGCGGCTGAGGCTGGTGGGATCGCTGGCCAGATAGGCCGGCGCCCAGGCGGCGAAATGCGCCGGCGACAGCACGCCGGCAGCACCTTGCGGCACATCGGCGATGAAGCGCGCCCATTGCGCGGCATTGGTGACGCATTGCCAGGCCGGCGGCATCGGCGCGGCCGGGCCTTCGCGCCGGGTGATCGGGCCGAACAG
>DATJEA010000376.1:0-7240 GCA_035497095.1 Acetobacteraceae bacterium
GCAGGCCGAGCGGCGAGGGGTGGCTGAGTGGCAGCAGCGCGATCCACTGGCCGGCGAATTCGTCGATCACCACCCAGCCAGGATCGTCCGCGCCGCCGGCAGCACCGATCGCCCACCAGCCGGCCACGCAGGCCAGCAGGATGGCGGCGGGCAGCGCCCAGGCCGGGCCGTGCAGCAGCCCCCAGCCGAGCGCCAGGGCTGCCAGCGAGCCGACGGTGCCGGGCGCCTTGGGCGCGTAGCCGCTGCCGAAGCCGCTGGCGATCAGCCGGGCGAGGCCGGTCAGGGCAGCCATTTGGCCAGCAGGTAGGTGGGGGCGGTATCGGGGACGCCGTCGCGCGCGGCGTAGAGCACGGCGTTTTCGGTAACGCGCTGCACGTAGTTGCGGGTTTCCGAGAACGGGATCTGTTCCAGCCAGTCGATCATGTCGACGCCGCCGGGGTGGCACGGGTCGCCATTGGCCGCCAGCCATTGCTGCACCCGGCTGGGGCCGGCGTTGTAGGCGGCGATGGCCAGCGGCGTGCAGCCGCCGAAGCGGTCCAGCATGGCGCGCAAATAATGGGTGCCGAGGCGCATGTTGTAGTCGCCATCCAGCGTCAGGGCGCTGAGCGTGGCCGGCGCGCCGAGGTCGCGGGCGACGTCCTTGGCGGTGCCCGGCATCAACTGCATCAGCCCGCGCGCGCCGGAGGGGCTGACCACGGCGGTGTCGAAGCTGCTCTCCTGGCGGATCAGGCCGAGCACCAGGGCGGGCGGCAGGCCGGCGTCGGGCGGCACGCTGACCGGGGCCGGCCAGCCGCTATCGAGCAGCATCAGGCCCTGCGCGCCGGCGCGGCGGGCGATGAAGACGGCGGTCTGCGGCAGCCCCAGCCCGGTGGCCAGCCGGGCCGAGAGTGCGCGGTCGGCCGGGTCGGGGGCGACCCGTTCCAGGCGGAGCAGGAACGCCTGGGCGCGGCGCGGCTCGCCCCAGCCGGTCAGCAGGGCTGCGGCGCGGGCCAGTTCGCGGCCGGCGAAATCCAGCGCCTGGGATGGCGTGGCGGCGGGGTCGTGCAGGGCGAGGATGCGGCGTTGCAGGCCGGCATCGCCTTCGCCGAGGGCGAGGATGGCCAACTGACCGTAGAAGGTGTTCGGCCAGGCGGCGGCTGCGCTGTATTCGGCCTTGGCGGTGGCGGGGTCGGCGCTGGCGCGGGCCAGCCAGTAATGGCCGCGCGCCAGGGTGATGGCCGAGTGCGAGCCGGCCATCAGGGCGCGGAAATGCGGCGCCGCTGCGGCCGGGTCGTGCAGCTTGCGCAGCGCGATGAAGCCGGCCAGGAACTCGGCGTCCAGCCGCGGCTCGCCGCCGGTCTGGCCATGCGCCGCGACCAGCTTGTAGGCGCCGCTGGCATCGCCGGCCTGCAACAACTGCCGCGCCAGCACATCGCGCTCGCGCCACAGCGTCGGCTGCCAGGAGGCGGGAACCGGGGCAGGGGGGGCGGCCAGCCATACCGCCAGCGCGGCGGCGTCCTGCCCGGCGCGGCGCAACCAGGCGGCGTGTTCATAGACCAGCAGCGGGTCGCCGCGCCGGGCCGCCGGCACCGCGGCCAGCACGGTGGCGGCGTTCGGCGCATTGGTGCGCAGCGCCAGCCGGGCGAGGGCGGCCAGCCGGTCGTCGCCGGTGAGGCGGGTGGCCTGGCGGGTGGCGGCGGCGGTGTCGCGGCGGGCGAGCGCGTCGAACCGCGCGCGCTCGTCCTCTGGCCGCAGCACGCTGCCCCAGCGCAGCACGAAGGCGACCTCCCACGGCACGCCGGCGTCACCGTCGACCCAGGCGGCGCGGGCCATCGCGGTGGCCTCCGGGCCGCTGCCGAGGGCCTGGGCGCAGCGTTCCAGCGTGGCGGCGGCGGCCGGCGGGTGGGCGCGGCACAAAGCGGCGGCGGCGCTGTCGTCCGGTTCGGCGGCGATCGCCTCGTCGAGCCGGCGGGCCAGCAGGGTGTGCAATGGCCAGTCGGGGTTGGCCGCCATGAAGGCGGCGATCTCGGCGGCGCTCGCGGCATGCGGCGCCAGCACGCGGTAATAGGCGACCAGCTTGCGGGCCACCGGGTCGACATAGTTTGCAGCGGCGATCTCCGCCTCCGGCCAGCGATCGGCGCGCACCGCGGCCATCACCGCGGCGCCGGAGTCGCGCGCCCCGGATACACGTGGCTGGGCAACCGCCGGCGCCGCGAGCAGCAGCGCCAGACCCCAGACCAGACTCGGCAGCCGCATACGCCCCAGCATGGCGGCAATCTAGCCAACCCGGCCTTGCAGCACACCCCCCCGCCGGCATAGCTTGCCGCGATCGTATCAACCGTTGCGCCAGCGTCGCTGGCTCGGCCAGGCCAAAACCGGAGCAAGCGCCATGTTCAAAGGGTCATTCGTCGCCCTGATCACGCCGATGCACGCCGATGGGTCGCTGGACGAGAAAGCCTGCGCCGCGTTCGTCGACTGGCAGATCAAGCAGGGCACCAATGGCGTGGTGCCGGTCGGCACCACCGGCGAATCTCCGACCCTGAGCCATGCCGAGCATCGCCGCGTGGTGGAAATCGCCATCGAGGTGGCGAATCATCGCGTGCCGGTGATCGCCGGCGCCGGCTCCAACAGCACCGCCGAGGCGATCGAACTGACCCGCCATGCCAAGCAGGCGGGCGCCGACGCCGCCCTGGTGGTGACGCCGTACTACAACAAGCCGACCCAGGAAGGCATGTATCTGCACTTCACCGCCATCGCCGACGCGGTCGACCTGCCGATCATCATCTACAACATCCCGCCGCGCAGCGTGATCGACATGAGCGTCGAGACCATGGCAAGGCTGGCGAAGCACCCGAACATCATCGGCGTGAAGGATGCCACCGCCAACCTGGCCCGCCCGCTGCACACCGCGGCCGCCTGCGGGCCGGAGTTCAACCAGTTGTCCGGCGAGGACCATACCGCGCTGGCGTTCAACGCCGCCGGCGGGCATGGCTGCATCAGCGTCACCGGCAACGTCGCACCGGCCCTCTGCGCCGCGATGCAGGCAGCCTGGGCCGAAGGCCGGGTGGCCGAGGCGCAGGCGATTCAGAACCGCCTGCTGCCGCTGCACGACGCGCTGTTCAGCGAGACCAGCCCCGGCCCGGTGAAATACGCAGCCTCCCTGCTCGGCCACACCGCCGCGACCTGCCGGCTGCCGCTGGCGCCGCCGGGCGACGCCACCAAGGCCCGCGTCCGCGCCGCGATGACCAGCGCCGGGCTGCTGAACTGACGAGCAATCCCAGACCCCCCGCGGAAGGACGTGCCATGACCCCACCGCCTCGCCCTGCCTCGCGTTTTCGCCGCTGCCTCGTGGCCGGCGTGGTCGCCGCGGCGCTCTGCCGGCCGCAGCTTGCCATCGCCGCGCCGGCGACGCCCGCGCCACCGCCTGCCGCTGCCGCTGCCGCCCATGCGGTGTTCCCCAGCGCCGTCGCGCCGAAATACCACAGCGAATCCGCCGCCAAGGCACGGCTGCACACCTGCCTCGACCAGTACAACGCCAACAAGGCCGCCAAGGCCAATGCCGGCCTGAAATGGATCCAGAAGGGCGGCGGCTATTACAGCGAGTGCAACAAGCGCCTGAAGGGCTAGCGCCAGCCGCCGATCCGCCCTGGCGGCGCAACCTTTGCTTTGCCGCCGCCGCACCAATATACCAGGGCCCCGATCCCGAGGACCCCATGGCGGCCGAAAAGCAGAAGAGCAAATCCGGACTGATCAGCCACGGCATGGCGGCGCAGAACCGCCGCGCGCGGTTTGATTACAGCATCCTCGACACCATCGAGGCCGGCCTGGTGTTGCGCGGCCCGGAGGTGAAAAGCCTGCGCATGGGCCGCGCCACGCTCAGCGAGGCCTGGGCCGGCGAGCGCGACGGCGAGCTGTATCTGTTCAACGCCTATATCCCGGAATACCAGGGCGGCGTGCTCAGCCGCTTCGAAACCCGCGCGCCGCGCAAGCTGCTGGTCAGCCGCAAGGAGCGCACCCGCCTGCTGAACGCCGTGGCGCGCGACGGCCGCACGCTGGTGCCGCTCGACATCCATTTCAACGACCGTGGCCTGGCCAAGGTGCAGCTCGCCCTCGGCGCCGGCCGCAACAAGGCCGACAAGCGCCACGCCATCGCCGACCGCGACTGGGCGCGCGACAAGGCGCGGGTGATGCGCGATCGCGGCTAAGTCAACGGTTTGTGGCCGGCCGGTCGATTTCCGGCGCATTTCGGCCCGAATCGGCGTCAACTCTATGGCGCACCGGCCTTCGCCGGCCAAAGCGGAGACACCATGATGAACCGACGCCACGCCCTGCTTTCGCTGT
Source organism: Acetobacteraceae bacterium (assembly GCA_035497095.1). GTDB lineage: Bacteria > Pseudomonadota > Alphaproteobacteria > Acetobacterales > Acetobacteraceae > 70-18. The sequence goes on from DATJEA010000376.1 coordinate 4,321, forward strand.
TCTCGATAACCACCGGGCTGGTGGCCGGGGTCGGCATCGCCGAGGCCCAGCCGGGGCCGCCGCGCAACCGCTACCCGCCACCGCCGCCGCTGCGCCGCGAGGTGATGCCGCCGCCCCGCCGCGGCCATTACTGGCAGCCTGGCCACTGGCGCTGGTCCGGCGGCCGCTACGTCTGGATCGGCGGCAGCTGGATGGCCGGGCCGCGCCGCCGCGGCGAATGGGTGCAGGGCCAATGGGAGTGGTCGCGCCGCCGCCGCGAATGGGTCTGGCGCCCGGCGCACTGGCGCTAAAACCGGCTGGCAACGCCCTGCCGGCTTGCTTGTCCTCCTGGCGCGATGCTCCCATCTCAGCATAGCGCCAGGAGTTCGCGATGACCGACGATCCCACCCCCAACCCCAAACTGCTCGCCGCCAAGCAGCAATGGGCCCGCGACGGCCGGCTGCTCACCGGCCAGACCGCCGACCCGGCGCGGGACCGCCTGCCGCCCGGCCAGACCCTGGTGCGCGACTGGCCGGTGCTCGACCTCGGCAGCCAGCCGGAGGTGACGCCGCAGCGTTTCCGCCTCGATATCGACGGCGCCGCCCGCCGGCCGCTGTCGCTCACCCTCGCCGAATTCATGGCGCTGCCGCAGCAGGACAGCGTGTCGGACATGCACTGCGTCACCCAGTGGTCGCGCTACGACAACCAATGGCGCGGCGTGGCGGCGCGCACCCTGCTGGCGATGGTCGAGCCGCTGCCTTCGGCCCGCCACGTCATCCTGCACGGCTATGATGGCTACACCACCAATGTGCGGCTCGATCAGTTCGACCAGCCGGAGGTGTTCCTGGTGCATCAATGGGACGGCCGCCCGATCGACCGCCGCCACGGCGGCCCGGTGCGGCTGCTGATCCCGCATCTGTATCTGTGGAAATCCGCCAAATGGCTGCGCCGGATCGAACTTTCGGCACGCGACAAGCCGGGGTTCTGGGAGGTGCGCGGGTATCACAACAACGGCGATCCGTGGCAGGAAGAGCGGTATGAGTAAGGTCTTCTTTTCGTGAACAAAAAGAAGACCCTTCCTTGATGCTCGAAGCCCTCCTGACGCCCAAAGAAATGGCCCAGGCCGACGCCAAATGCGGCGTCCCGGTGCCCGTGCTGATGCAGGCCGCCGGCCGCGCAGTGGCCCGTGCGGTGCAAGCCCGGTTCCGGCCCTGCCGCACGCTGGTGCTGTGCGGTCCGGGCAATAATGGCGGCGATGGCCGGGTTGCGGCGCGGCTGCTGGCGCAATCGGGCTGGCCGGTTCGCGTCGCGGCGCCGGGCGACAGCACTTTCACGGCGATCGAGGCGGCGCGCAGCGGATTGGTGATCGACGCGCTGTTCGGCGCCGGGCTCAGCCGCGACCTATCGCCGCAGGTCGCCGACGTGCTGCGCGCCGCGCCGAGACTGGTTGCGGTGGACGTGCCGAGCGGGCTCGATGGCGGCACTGGGCAGGTGCGCGGCTTCGCGCCCCAGGCGGTGCTGACCGTCACGTTTTTCCGCCGCAAGCCCGGCCATCTGCTGCTGCCGGGCCGGGCGCTGTGCGGCGAATTGCTGCTGGCCGATATCGGCATGCCGGCCGCCGTGCTGGACACGGTGCGCCCCACCACGTTCCGCAACACGCCGGCGCTGTGGGCGCTGCCGGCACCGGGCGCGGACAGCCACAAATACACCCGCGGCCATCTGACCATCCTCGGTGGCGCCGCGATGACCGGGGCGGCAAGGCTGGCGGCGATGGCGGCGCATCGCGGCGGGGCCGGGCTGGTGACGGTCGCGGCCCAGGGCAGTGCGGCGATCTACCGCGCCGGCGACCCCGGCATCCTGGTGAGCGAGGCGCCGCTGGCCGATCTGCTGGCGGATTCGCGCCGCGTCGCCTGGCTGTGTGGCCCCGGCCTGGGCGAGCTGGCCGGCGAATGCCTGGCGACCCTGCTCGCCGCCGGCCGCGCCGTGGTCGCCGATGCCGACGCGCTGACCGCCTGCGCCGGCCATCCGGAGCGGCTCGCCGGTGCCGCCGTGCTCACCCCGCATGACGGCGAGTTCAGCCGCGTGTTCGGGCCGATCGGGCCGGACCGGCTGGCCGCCGCCCGCGCCGCCGCCGCCCGCACCGGCGCCGTGCTGGTGCTCAAGGGCCCGGCCACGGTGATCGCCGCCCCGGATGGCCGGGCCGCGATCAACGACAACGCGCCGCCCTGGCTCGCCACCGCCGGCAGCGGCGACGTGCTGGGCGGCATCATCGCCGCCTTGCTGGCCCAAGGCATGGCGCGCTGGGAGGCGGCCTGCGCCGGCGTCTGGCTGCATGGCAGGGCGGGACAGGCCGCCGGCGCCGGCCTGATAGCCGAGGACCTGCCGGCATGCCTGCCATCGGCGATCGCGGCGGCGAAGGAGAGTCCACGAAGCCTGTTCGACAGGGTATAGTCGGCGCGGAGCCGGATGGCTCCGGAATTTCGTGCGGTCGCGTGATGACCTGCCCCAATTCCCCGTTCGACCGTGCCGCCTGGACGCCTGCAGGAGACGTTGCCGTGAGTTCCATCGCCGCCCCCGTACCGCCGATTCGCATCGCCGAGCCGCAGAACCTGTTCGACCGCGCGCTGCGCCGCATCGCCGATGCCTGGCGCGACATGGCCAACTCGGTGGCCGACAGCGAGGACGACGCCATCGAGGTGCAGATGCGCGCCTGCCTGGCCGGCCCCGGCGGCGAGATCAGCGCCCGCAACCGCACCGCCAAGCTGGCTCAGGCCTATCTGGCACTGGATACCGAAGGCAAGCTCGACTTCCTGCATCAACTGGCCGAGTTCGACACCGATCCCGACGACCTGACCCGCGCCTACGAGGCGGTGCAGCAGGCCGAAGACGCCGCCGAACGCGCGGTTGCCACCGCCGCCCTGCGCCGCGCGCTGGAGCCGCC
>DATJEA010000377.1:0-1856 GCA_035497095.1 Acetobacteraceae bacterium
CGGCCTGCCCTTTCCGCCGCCGGCCTCACGCGCTATGGGGTGCCTGACCACCGAGCACGCACGGGGCGACAGGATGGATGACCACGACAAGGGCAGCGGCCCGCCGGTGGAGAGCCTGCTGCCCTACGCTGAATGGCAGGAAGAGGCGCAGCGCCATGTGGTGGTGCAGGCGCTGAAATATGCCGGCGCCAATGGCCTGCCCGGCGAGCATCATTTCTACCTCAGTTTCCGCACCGACCACCCCGACTGCGTGGTGCCGCCGCGGCTGCGCGCGCAGTATCCGCACGAAATGACCATCGTGCTGCAACACCAGTTCTGGGACCTGGTGGTGGACGAGGCCGGCGGGCTGATGTCGGTCGGACTGTCGTTCGGCGGCGTGCCGAGCACGCTGCGCATCCCGCTGGCCGCGATCACCGCCTTCGCCGACCCGTATATGCGCTTCGGCCTGCGCTTCAGCGCCGAGGCGCCGGACGAGGCCGAGACGCTGCCGGCCGAGCCTGAAGCCGAGCAGGAGCCGGAACCGGGGCCGCCCGCCGAGACGCCACCCGCCGAGACGCCGCAAGTCGTCAGCCTGGATGCCTTTCGCCGCCGCACGCCGCCCAAAGAGTGACCCGTATTCGAGTGGAGACACGCCGATGAACGCCCCGCAAGATTTCGGCACGCCGCAGCGCCCGGCCAATTTCCTCTACGCGCCGATGTTCCCGTTGGGCGCCGACCCGACGCCGTGGAAGAAGCTCGACCTCAAGATCGACACCGTGCAGTGCGACGGCCGGACCATCCTCAAGATCAAGCCGGAGGTGCTGTCCGAGCTGGCGTTCCAGGCGTTCCATGAGGTGTCGCACCTGCTGCGGCCGGCGCATCTGGCGCAGCTGCGCAAGATCCTTGACGACCCGGAAGCCTCGGAGAATGACCGCTTCGTGGCGCTCGATCTGCTGAAGAACGCCAACATCGCCGCCGGCGGCGTGCTGCCGATGTGCCAGGACACTGGCACCGCGATCGTGATGGGCGAGAAGGGCCAGCATGTCTGGGTCGAGGGCAACGAGGAGGAGGCGCTGTCCTGGGGGGTGCATCGCACCTACACCGAGACCAACTTGCGCTACTCGCAGATGGCCCCGCTCAGCATGTTCGAGGAGGTCAACACCGGCAACAACCTGCCGGTGCAGTTCGACATCCACGCCGCCCCCGGCCTGCACCACGCCGGCGAATTCCATCTGATGTTCGTGGCCAAGGGCGGCGGCAGCGCCAACAAGACCTTCCTGTTCCAGGAAACCCGCGCCGTGCTGTCGCCCGAGCGGCTGGCGGCGTTCCTGGAGACCAGGCTGAAGACGCTCGGCACCTCGGCCTGCCCGCCCTATCACCTGGCCATCGTGATCGGCGGCACCAGTGCGGAGACCACGCTGAAGACCGTCAAGCTTGCCTCCACCAAATGGCTCGACGAGTTGCCGACCAAGGGTAGCCGCGCCGGTCACGCCTTCCGCGACCTGGAGATGGAGCAGAAGGTGCTGGAGATCAGCCGCAACACCGGCATCGGCGCGCAGTTCGGCGGCAAGTATTTCTGCCATGACGTGCGCGTGGTCCGCCTGCCGCGCCACGGCGCCAGACTGCCGGTCGGCATCGGCGTGTCGTGCAGCGCCGACCGCCAGGTGAAGGCCAAGATCACCCCCGAGGGCGTGTTCCTGGAGGCGCTCGAAGCCGATCCGCATAAATACTGCCGGAAACCACCGACGAGCATCTGGGCGGCGACGTGGTGCGGGTCGACCTCAACCGGCCGATGGCGGAGATCCGCAAGCAGCTTTCCGGCTATCCGGTGAAGACCCGCCTCGCGCTCAGCGGCACCATGGTGGTGGCGCGCGACA
>DATJEA010000378.1:0-2325 GCA_035497095.1 Acetobacteraceae bacterium
CGGCGATCCGGCCGGCATGACGGCATGAGAGGCGCCCATGACCCAGGCGATTGATGCGGTGCTGGAGGCGGCGGTGGCGCGCGGCGATGTGGCCGGCGTGGTCGCCCTGGCCGGCAACCGCGACGGCCTGCTGTATCAGGGCACCGCCGGCGTGCGCGCGGCCGGCACCGCGCAGGCGATGACCGCCGATACCGTGTTCTGGATCGCCTCGATGACCAAGGCGGTCACCTCGGTGGCGGCGATGATGCTGGTGGAACAGGGCCGGCTGTCGCTCGACGCGCCGATCGCCGACCTGCTGGCGGCGCTGGCGGCGCCGCAGGTGCTGGAGGGCTTCGCCGCGGATGGCACGCCGCGCCTGCGCCCGGCCCGCTCCACGATGACGCTGCGCCATCTGCTGACCCACACCTCCGGCTTCGGCTATGAACGCTGGAGCGCCGACCTGCAAACCGCCCATAGCCGCCTCGGCCTGCGCAGCGTGCCGACCAACTGGGACGGCCTGGCCCGCGAGCCGCTGCTGTTCGACCCCGGCACCGACTGGAACTATTCGATCTCCACCGACGTGGTCGGCAAGGTGATCGAGGCGGCCAGCGGCACAACGCTGGCCGAATTCCTGCAAACCCGCATCTGCGCCCCGCTCGGCATGGCCGACAGCACCTTCCTGCTCACCGACGCGCAGCGGTCGCGGCTCGCCCGGGTGCATCAGCGCCAGCCGGACGGTACGCTGCTGCCGATCGACTATCCGGTCGGCAATGGCCGCGGCTTCCTGGTCGGCGGCGGCGGCATGTGCGGCACCGCGGCCGATTATATGCGCCTGCTCAGGCTGCTGCTGTCCGGCGGCACGCTGGACGGGGTGCGCCTGCTGGCGCCGGAGACGGTGGCGGAGATGAGCCGCAACCAGATCGGCGCGCTCACGGTGCGGCCGCTGCTGACGATTTCGCCGGAAACCAGCGCGGACGCCGAATTCTTCCCCGGCATGGTGCAGAAATGGGGCCTCGGCTTCCTGATCAACACCGAACGCACGCCCTCCGGCCGCAGCCCCGGCGGGCTGGCCTGGGCCGGCCTCGGTAACACCTATTACTGGATGGACCCGACGCGCGGCGTCGCCGGCGTCGTCATGACCCAGTCGCTGCCGTTCGCCGATCCACGTGTCCTGGCGCTGCTGTTTGCCTTCGAGCGCGAACTGTACCGGATGATCGACGACTGAACAGCGGGAGGTTGCGCGACGCGGCCTCCGCATGACATGCTCGTAATTGTTGCGCGCCGGAGAGAGCAAAAAATACCACCGGGGGTACGGCGCCGCAGCGCGGAGCGCTATTTTATGTCATTTCGAATTAACCGTCAGGACCTGATGCTGGGTCGTTCCATGCCCAGCACGCGGCCCGGAATCGTCGTGCTCGGCGCACCGCGCAGCGGCACCACCCTGCTCGCCAACGTTGTCGGTGCGCATCCACGGGTCGCCATGATGTTCGAGGAACTGCACGGCGGCGCGTTTCGCGTGGTCGGCGGCAAGATTCCGGCAGTGAAGCTGTGCACCCCGAACCAGGTCGACCTCGACCGGCGCTGGGGGCCGATGAACCGGGTGATCGGCCTCTCCGGCTGGCTGCGCAAGAATGTCGGCTACCGCATGCCAACCTCGCGACTGTCGCTGCGCGACATGATGGGGGCCGCCGACCTGCGGATCCTGTGCCTGATCCGCGACCCGGCGCGGGCGCTCGACGCGATCCGCCGGCGCGAGCGGCTGAGCGAGGCGGTGAGCCACGACATCCTGACCCGAACCTACCAGCTGTTCAACGCGCTGCACGCGGAACCCCGGGCGCGCTGCCAGGTGGTCTCGCTCGATCGGCTGCTGCGTGCGCCGGAACCGCAGATCCGCAAACTATGCGCCTGGCTCGGGCTGGAGTTCGACGCCGCGATGCTGGACGCGCCGCAGTACAACCATCTCTACCCGGAAGCCGGATTCCGCAGCGATCGCGCCGCCGGCGCGCCGGATGGCGGGGCGGCTGATCCGGCAAGCCGGCGGAAACTGGCGCTCTTGCAGCCCAGCTACGACGCCCTGCTGGCCCGCGCAGCCTGAACCGCGACGCGGATCCGGACGTCCCGCCGCCAGCTCAGCGCCGGCGCGGCACCGCGACCGCCGGCAGGTCCTCGTCCAGGATCGAGATATGCAGTGAGAACGACACCTCGCCCTCGTCGTCATCACGATGCAGCGTGCCAAGAAAATCGTCGTCGACGAACACCTCCACCGTGGCGCCCTTCTTCTTCGGCACCGCAATGCGCAACCGGTCATTGCCCGGGTGCAGGCCTATCTGCGCGCCACCCTTGGCA
>DATJEA010000379.1:0-7381 GCA_035497095.1 Acetobacteraceae bacterium
GCGCCGCGCAGGCGCAGATCTTCTTCGGCGATACGGAAGCCATCCTCCGTCTCGCGCATGATTTTCAATCGCGCCGTAGCCGTCTCGCCCAGGGGCATGGCGTAGAGCAGCAGGCAGGTCGATTTGGCGGCGCCACGACCGACGCGGCCACGGAGCTGATGCAACTGCGCCAGGCCGAACCGCTCGGCATGCTCCACCACCATCACGCTGGCCTCCGGCACATCCACGCCGACCTCGATCACCGTGGTCGCCACCAGGATTTGGGTCCGCCCGGCGGCGAAATCGGCCAACGCCGCCTCGCGCACCGCGCTGTCCTGCCGCCCATGCGCGAGCCCCACCAGATCCCCGAACCGCTCGCGCAACGCCGCGAAGCGTTCCTCGGCGGCGGCCACATCCAATTCCAGGCTTTCCTCCACCAGCGGGCACACCCAGTAAACCCGCGCCCCCTCGGCCAGCTTGCGCGCCACGCCGTCGACAATCGCATCCAGCGTATCCAGCCCATGCAGCGTGGTGCGGATCGGCTTGCGCCCGGCCGGCTTGCCCTCCAGCACGGTGGTCTGCATCTCGCCCCACTGGGTCAGCAGCAGCGTGCGCGGAATCGGCGTCGCGGTCATCACCAGCACGTCGGCCACCACCCCTTTGCCGCCCAGCGCCAGCCGCTGATCCACCCCGAAGCGGTGCTGCTCGTCGATCACCGCCAGCGCCAGGTCGCGGAACTCTACCGTCTCCTGCACCAGCGCATGGGTGCCGACCACCAGCGGCAGCGAGCCATCCGCCAGCCCCTCCAGCACCGCCGCCCGAGCCTTGCCGGCAACACTGCCGGTCAGCAGCGCCACCGGCGCCGGGCTCAGCGCCTCCAGGGTGCGCAGATGCTGCCGCGCCAGCAACTCGGTCGGCGCCATCAGTGCCGCCTGCGCGCCGGCCTCCACCGCCCGCAGCATCGCCAGCAGCGCCACCAGCGTCTTGCCGGACCCCACATCGCCCTGCAGCAGCCGCATCATCCGCCGCGGTGCGGCCAGATCGGCGTCGATCTCGGCCACTGCCCGCACCTGCCCAGGGGTCAGAGCATGCCCGAACCGCGCCAGCGCCGCCCGCCGCAGCGCGCCATCGCCGACCAGCGCCCGTCCCGGCCGGTCGCGGTTGCGTCGCCGCACGATCGCCAGCGCCACCTGGCCGGCGAGCAACTCGTCATAGGCCAGCCGCCGCCGCGCCGCCGGCGGGGGAGGGGCCTCCGGCGCCTGCACCAGCCGCAGCGCCTCGGCGAACCCCGGCCAACCCTCGCGCTTCATCAGCGCCGCGTCATGCCATTCCGGCATCTCCGGGATCAGGCTCAGCGCCTCGGCCATCGGCCGCCGCAGATGCCCGGCGAACAGCCCGGCGGTCAGCGGCCAGACCGGCTCCAGCGGCGGAATCTGCTCCGGCCGATCCGCCGGCACGATGAAATCCGGGTTCAGCATCTCCCGCTCGGCGCCCATCCGGCCGGACACCAGCACCGCCGCCCCCGCCTCCAGCCGCGCCGCATGGAACCGCCGCCGGTTGAAGAACACCAGCCGCCCGAAGCCGCTGGCATCGCTCACCGCCACCTTCATCGGCTGCCGCTCATTGGCCGGCGGCTCGATGCGCTCCACCCGCACCGCGAGCGTTGCCACCTGGCCGGGCAGAGCGGCACCCAGCGTACTGCGCTCGCGGCGGTCGATATATGAGTCGGGCATATGGAACAGCAGGTCGATCACCCGCGGCCCAGCCGCACTCCGCCCGCGCGCCGGCTTGCCCAGCGCGCGCGCCATCAGCGCCGCGCGCGGCTCGCCGACGCCGCGCAGGCTGGTCAGGGGTGCGAAAAGCGGGATCAGCGACTCCGGTCGCATGGGCTGACACCTCGGTAAGCGGCCGCTATATGACGCAACACGCATGTCCGACAAAGCAACCCAGAGCGATCAAACCCGCCGCCGCCGCCTGCTCTACCGCGCCACCCATCGCGGCACCCATGAGTGCGACCTGCTGATCGGCGGTTTCGTCAGCAGGCGAATTGACGCTATGGACGCAGCGGCGATGGACGCGCTGGAGGAAGTGATGGAGTTGCCCGACAGCGATCTGGCCGACTGGCTTACCGGCAGGCTGCCGATTCCGCCCGAGGCCGACAGCGCCATGCTGCGCCGGATGCGCGCCGCGGCCGTGGCCGGCGAGAGCCAGTCGTGACCGCACTGGTCGTCCACGGTGCCCCCGAGGGCTTCGACGCAGCACTCCTCGCCCGTCGCGGGCTCGAACACCCCGGCCCGCTGCTGCACGTCGCCCGCGACGACGCCCGCATGGCCCGCATGGCCGAGGCGCTGCATTTCTTCGCCCCCGACGCCGAAGTGCTGCGCTTCCCGGCCTGGGACTGCCTGCCCTACGACCGCGTCTCGCCCAACCCGGAACTGGTCGCCGAGCGCATCGCCACCCTGGCCCGCATCCTGGCCGGCGATATCGGCCGGGTGATCGTGCTGACCACGGTCAACGCGCTGGTCCAGCGGGTGCCGCCGCGCCACGTGTTCCACGGCAGCAGCCGCATGCTGAAAGTCGGCGGCACGGTGAAGCCGGAAGAACTCACCCGCATGCTGGAGGCCAACGGCTATGGCCGCGCCGCGACGGTGATGGAGCCCGGCGAATACGCGCTGCGCGGCGGCATCATCGACATCTTCGCCTCCGGCGCCGCCGAGCCGGTCCGCCTCGACCTGTTCGGCGACGAGATCGAGAGCATCCGCAGCTTCGACGCCGCCACCCAGCTCAGCGGCGGCAAGGTCAACAGCCTGGTGCTGCGCCCGGTCTCCGAGGTGTTCCTCGACCCCGACAGCATCAGCCGCTTCCGCACCGGCTGGCGCGAGGCGTTCGGCCAGGACGCCGCCGCCGACCCGATCTACCAGTCGATCTCCGAGGGCCGCCGCCATCCCGGCATGGAACACTGGGTGCCGCTGTTCCACGACGGCATGGAGACCCTGCTCGACTATCTTCCCGGCGCCTCGGTGAGCCTCGACCATCAGGCCGAGGAGGTGCTGGACAACCGGCTGGAAATGATCGCCGACCACTACGCCGCCCGCAAACCCGGCTCGCCGCTGGCCGGGCGCGACGGCGAGGTGCCATACCGGCCGCTGCCGCCGGACCGGCTGTATCTCGATCGCGCCGGCTGGGACGCCATGCTGGCCGCCGGCCCGCTGTTCAGCTTTTCGCCCTTCGCCGCCCCGGACGGCGCCGTGGATGCCGGCGGCCGCCCCGGCGCGATCTATGCCGCCTCGGCCTCCGGTCCCGGCATCAACGTGTTCGAGCAACTGGCCGCCCAGGCCAGGCGCTGGGCCGCCGAGCACCGCCGCCTCGCGGTCGCCGCCTGGTCGAACGGCTCGCGCGAGCGGCTCGGCCATCTGCTGCGCGAACAGGGCTTCAAGGCCGAGCCGATCACCGGGCTGGCGGCGTTGCAGGCGCTGCCGCCGGGCGTCGTCGGGCTGGCCACGCTGGGCATCGAGCGCGGCTTCGTCGCCGACGGCTTCGCTGTGGTCTCCGAGCAGGATCTGCTCGGCGAACGCATCTCCCGCCCGCCGCGCCGCCGCAAGCGCGCCGACCAGTTCATCGCCGAGGCCACCGAGATCGCCGAGGGCGACCTGGTGGTGCACCAGGACCACGGCATCGGCCGCTATGACGGCCTGGTCACCCTCACCGTGACCGGCGCGCCGCATGACTGCCTGCGGCTGCTCTACGACGGCGACGACAAGCTGTTCCTGCCGGTCGAGAATATCGAGATGCTGTCCCGCTTCGGCACCGAGACCGCCGGCGTCGGGCTGGACAAGCTGGGCGGCGTCTCCTGGCAGACCCGCAAGGCGAAGATGAAGTCGCGCATCCGCGACATGGCCGGCGAGCTGATCCGCATCGCGGCTGCCCGCCAGTTGCGCGAGGCCGAGATCATGGCGCCGGCCGAGGGCGCCTGGGACGAATTCTGCGCCCGCTTCCCGTTCGCCGAAACCGAGGACCAGGGCCGCGCCATCGCCGACGTGCTGGAAGATCTCGCCTCCGGCCGGCCGATGGACCGGCTGATCTGCGGCGATGTCGGCTTCGGCAAGACCGAGGTGGCGTTGCGCGCCGCCTTCGTCGCCGCGATGTCCGGCGCCCAGGTGGCCGTGGTGGTGCCCACCACCTTGCTGTCGCGCCAGCATTTCCGCACCTTCTCCGATCGCTTCAACGGCCTGCCGGTGAAGGTGGCGCAACTCTCGCGCATGGTCACCGCGAAAGAGGCGGCGGAGGTCCGCGCCGGCCTCGCCGATGGCAGCATCTCGATCGTCGTCGGCACCCATGTGTGCTCAGCAAATCCATCCGGTTCAACAGCCTCGGCCTGCTGATCGTCGACGAGGAGCAGCATTTCGGCGTCGCCCACAAGGAGAAGCTGAAGGCGCTGAAGGCCGACATGCACGTGCTGACCCTCACCGCCACGCCGATCCCGCGCACCCTGCAACTGGCGCTGACCGGGGTGCGCGAGATGAGCCTGATCGCGACACCCCCGGTCGATCGCCTGGCGGTGCGTACCTTCATCATGCCGTTCGACGCCGTGGTGATCCGCGAGGCATTGCAACGCGAGCGGTTCCGCGGCGGCCAGGTGTTCTGCGTGGTGCCGCGCATAGAAGACCTCGACCGCATGGCCCAGCGCCTGCGCGAAATCGTGCCTGACGCCCGCACCGTGCAGGCCCACGGCCGACTGGCGCCGACCGAGCTTGAGCGGGTGATGACCGAGTTCGGCGACGGCAAATACGACATCCTGCTGTCGACCAACATCGTCGAGAGCGGGCTCGACATGCCGGCGGTCAACACCCTGCTGATCTACCGCGCCGACATGTTCGGCCTCGGCCAACTCTACCAGTTGCGCGGCCGGGTCGGGCGCGGCAAGCAGCGCGGCTACGCCTATCTGACCTGGCCGCCGAACCATCATCTGTCCGCCGCCGCCGAGAAGCGGCTGACCGTGATGCAGACGCTGGACGCACTCGGCGCCGGCTTCACCCTGGCCAGCCATGACCTCGACATCCGCGGCGCCGGCAATCTGCTGGGCGACGAGCAGAGCGGACATATCCGCGAGGTCGGCATCGAGTTGTATCAGCAGATGCTGGAGGACGCGGTCGCCGAAATGCGCGCCGAAAAGGGCAAAAAGCGCACCGAATCGCGCGATTGGACCCCCAGTATCGGCCTCGGATTGCCGGTTTTGATCCCGGAAACCTATGTCCGCGACCTGCCGGTGCGGCTCGGTTTGTACCGCCGCATCGGCGCGCTGGCCGGCGACGCCGAGACCGAGGCGATGGCCGCCGAACTGGTCGACCGCTTCGGGCCGCTGCCGGAGGAGGTGGAGAACCTGTTGCAGGTGGTGACCTTGAAGCGGATGTGCCGCGAGGCGGGGGTGGAAAAACTGGATTCCGGGCCGAAAGGCATGGTGCTGGCGTTCCACGGCAACGCCTTCGACAACCCGGCGGGGCTGGTGGCCTGGCTGTCGAGCAAGGGCGGCACCATCCGGCTGCGGCCGGACCACAAGCTGGCGCTGGTGCGCGACATGAGCGTGGCGGACCGCCTGCGCACCGCGCGGGAGACGGTCAACAGCCTGTTAAGACTGGTAAATCAGGCCAAGGCCGCCTAACCCTCGGCAGCCTCCACCAGCGCCACATCGAGCAGCCGGTCGAGCACCGCGAGGTCCTGCGCGCCGGCGATGGCGTGGCGGCCGCCGATCACGAAACACGGCACGCCGTTGATGCCCAGCCGATGCGCCCGCAGATTTTCGGCGAACACCATCTCGCTCTCCCGGTCGCTGGCCAGGAAATGCAATGCCGCGGTGGGGTTGAGGCCATGGCTGCCGGCGATCGTCGCCAGCACCCGCTGGTCGCCGATGTCCTGGCCCTGGGTGAAATGGGCGGTGTACAAGGCTTCCACCAGCGCCGAAACATCAACCTCACGCCCGGCGGCCCAGCGCAGCAGGCGATGGGCATCGACCGAGGAGGGGGTGCGGCGGATCAGGTCGAAGCGGAATTCCAGGCCATCGCCGCGGCCGATTTCGGCGATCGAGGCGTAGAGGCGGCGGGCGCGGTCCTCGCCGCCGAACTTGCGCACCACGTATTCGCCACGCGGCATGCCGCTGCGGGCAATGTCCGGATTGAGCAGAAAAGGGCGCCAGATCAGGCTGATACGCAACTCCGGCCGACGCCGCAGGGCGCGCAGCAGGCGGCGCACGCCGAGGCGGCACCAGGGGCAGACGAGATCCTGCACGACCTCGATGGTGACGCGGGGCGCGGGAGGGAACTGGGGCGGAAGCTGAATATTCACCGTGGCGCGGCCGATCCGATTGCGGCTGCAGTATCGGAGCGTTCAGGCGGCTGGCGCAAGCGTGTCGCCCGGGAAAACGTATATTACATTATAATTATGTAAAATAATAGTTCTATGTCATCATCATCATGGCATAGACGTAGGATATGGTGCGGTTGTCCTGGCCGGGGGTGAACTGGTTCCAGCGACGGCGGTTCAACAGCGAGGTGAGGCGGGCGAACAGGGAGGTCATCGGGGGCGAGCCATATACGAAAAAGTTATATTTATTTGACGTATAATTAACGCTTGTCACGCCGCCAATGCAAGGGCTTACAGCGCATGCGTGTATCAGCCATGAGTTTCATACACTGATCGGCACCGCATTCCCGCACGGCGGCATTCGCCGTAGAGTGGGTGTGCGGGCGTGAACGCGGTTTTGGGGATGCGGCGATGACAAAGTTCCGGATGGGCGAGCTGACCGGCGGCGAGATGCGCGAACTGGCCGGGCGGCAGCCGGTGATCCTGCTGCCACTGGGCAGCCATGAGGATCAGGGGCCGCATGCGCCGATGGGCGACTATCTGTCGGCCGAGCGGCTGGCGATCAGCATCGCCGAGCGGGCGACGGCGGACGGCATCCGCACGCTGGTGGCGCCGGTGCTGCCGTTCGGCGGCGCTGATTATTTCGGCAGCATGCCGGGCGGCATCTCGTTATCGCAGGCGGCGCTGCGGGCGGTGCTGGCGGATATGTTCGCCTGCCTGCTGCGGCACGGCTTCACCCGGCTGATCGTGATCAACGGCCATGGCGGCAATGTCCAGGCGATCCATGAGGTGACGCAGGACATCTACCGCGCCCGCAAGCTGCTGATCCCGAGTTTCTATCTGTGGCGGGTGGGCTACGGCATGCTGCCCGGCATTCTCGGCGACGAGGCGGCGCGCAAGGCCGCCGGGCATGGCGCGGATCCGCTGACCAGTGTGGCCATGCATCTGTTTCCCGACTGGATCCGCCACGACATGGTGCCGGCGGCGCCGGTGCCGCCGGAGGTGAAGGGGCTGAAAGTGTCGGGCTTCGGCACCATCCGTTTCG
>DATJEA010000380.1:0-3130 GCA_035497095.1 Acetobacteraceae bacterium
GGATGGCGTGCAGAATCGGCAGCGCGGCACCGGGTTTGCCGAGATTCGCCGCGATGATCGCCTCGGCCGTTTCCCGGCTCCAGGCGGATTTGCTTTCCATGCACATTCTCCCCTTTTAATGAATGTACGAAACTGGCGCGCCGGATCAAGAGAATCGTGCCACGATGGATTGGAAAAAGCTATCCGGGCGGGAGTGCATGCCTTGAACCAGCCAACCGTACTCATCGCCGGCGCCACCGGGGCGGCTGCGTCGCGGCTGATGACGGTGCTCGCGGCGGAATATCGCGTGGTCGGGCTGTGCCGCACGCCGCCCGGTTCCGGCTACGTGGCGGCCGATCTGTCCGACCCCGCCTCCTGCCGCGCCGCGCTGGCCTCCGTCGGTCCGGTCACGCATCTGGTCTACGCCGCCCGCGCGCCGTTCGGCGAGGGCGGGGTGGAGGATGTGCCGGCCAATCGCGCCTACCTCGCCAACCTGCTCGACGCCGCCGAGACGCCGGCGCTGCGCCATGTGCACCTGGTGGAGGGCACCAAATGGTATGGCATGCATCTCGGCGCCTTCCCCACCCCGGCGCAGGAGGACGACCCGCGCCATCTGCCGCCGAATTTCTACTACGACCAGCAAGACCTGCTCGCTGCCCGGGCTGCCGCCGGAGGCTGGCACTGGACCGCCAGCCGGCCCGCCTTCATCGTCGATTTCGCACCGAACCGCGCCCGCAACCTGATCTCCAGCATCGGCGCCTACGCCGCGCTCTGCCGCGCCGCCGGCACGCCGTTCGATTTCCCCGGTGCCCCCGGCGCCTATGACCGGCTGCTGGAAATGACCGACGCGACCCAACTCGCCCGCGCGATACGCTGGATGTTCGCCACCCAAGCGGCGGCCAACCAGGCGTACAACATCACCAACGGCGACCTGTTCCGCTGGTCGCGCCTGTGGCCGCGTCTGGCCGACTACTTCGCCCTGCCGCGCGGCACCGTCCGGCCGCTGCCGCTGGCGCGCTGGATGGCCGACAAGGAGCCACTCTGGCAAAGCATCGTCGCCCGGCATGGCCTGCCGGCGCAACCGCTGAGCGCCGTCGCGCGCTGGGATTTCCTCGATTTCGCGCTCGGCCTGCAACACGACGTGGCGTGCAGCATGAACCGGGCACGGCTGGCCGGGTTCCATGACACCGAGGACACCACGGCGATGTTCTGCCGGCATCTGGATGCGTATCGGGCGGCGCGGATATTGCCGTAGCAAGCGGTTGTTTTTGTTACTATGTCTGTGCGAAGACCCAAAGATCTCGCACGAACAACCTTCGGCAAAGAAAGACTCACCACAGAGACACGGAGACACGGAGAAGCAAGCGAAGCAGAAGCACTCCCTGCTTTCTTCTCTGTGTCTCTGTGGTGAATCTTCTTTAGCTTTAGCTTACGCCACCGCCAAGGTGCCTTTCACTCGTGGCGGAACGTCACCACCAGCACATCGCGATAGGCCGGCAGCGCCGGGTCGATCGGGGTGACCGGGGTGACGCCGTGATACACCCGGTTGTCGTCGGTCAGTGCGGCGTCCAGCGGTTCGGTGAGGGTGAAGCTGCCGAGCGGGGCGCGGGTGAGGTCGGCGATGCTGGTCTCGCCGCTGGTGACGTTCTGGCGCCGCACCAGCAGCACCAGCACCCAGTCCACGCCGTCGCGGTGCATGCCTTCCGGGGTGGGCTTGCCGACCTGGCCGGGCTGCGCCTCGATGCGGAACTGGTGGGTCTCCACATGCCAGGCGGCAGGGCGCACGGCTTGCGGCGTGAGGCCGGTGAACAGCGTGTTGCAGGTGGCCAGGATCGCCTGCATCGCCGGGTGGGCGGCGATCTCGTCGGTCACCGGCTCGAACCAGCGGGCGATGCCGCCGTTCAGCGCGTTGTAATCGCGGCTCTGGTAGTGCGGCTGATGCGGCTTGCGCAGCACGCCGGCCGCGGAGATGGAGAACACCGCGTGGCGGCGCCGGCGATAGCGGCCGCCATCGGCCATGTAGGTATCGACCCCGAGCGCGTTCCAGCTTTCGGCGAACGCCGCCCAGCCGGCGAGCGCCGCCTCGCCCAGCACCGCGCGCATCTGCGGCGCCCGGGCCAGCGCGAAGCCTTGCCCGTCGAGCGTCGCGGCCAGTGCTGTGAGCGGGGCGGGGGTGAGGGTGCCATCCATGTCGGTTGTCCATGCTGATCGGCGCGCGATGCGCGAAGCCGTGTTAGGCGCCAAGCGGACTGGTGAAACCATCCAGTTTGACGGGTGTCATATAGTCCAATTGCCGCGTTACAACGCCCCGATTGCCGCCGCTGAGTTGCCTCGCTAGCATGACGGCAAGCGGCAGACCCTGCCGCGTTTATCATCTTCCGACGGGGGAAACCGGCATGTCGTTCACCAACGCGCCAGACCTGGAGGCCCGCAAGGCCGTGGTCAAGCAGGACCTGGAGAACGTCCTGCATCCGATTGTCCAGCATCGTTCGCTGGAACAGAACCAGATGGTCGTGGTCGGCGGCCAGGGCTCCACCATCACCGACGCCAATGGCGACACCTATCTGGACGCCATGGCCGGGCTGTGGTGCGTCAATATCGGCTATGGCCGCACCGAGCTGGCCGATATCGCCGCCGAGCAGATGCGCCAGATCGCCTATTATCCGCACACCGCGATGAACCTGCCGGCCGCCGAACTGGGCGAGCAGTTGAACGGGCTGATGGGCGGCGGCTACCACACCTACTTCGTCAATTCCGGCTCCGAGGCCAACGAGGCCGGCTTCAAGATCGCCCGGCAGTATCAGAAGCAGGAGGCCAAGGGCGAGTTCCGCTACAAGACCATGGCCCGCTACGGCGCCTATCACGGCACCACGATGAGCACGCTGGCGGCCGGCGGCATGGGCGAGCGCAAGGGCAAGTTCGAGCCGCTGGACGGCAATTTCGTCCACGTCGCCCCGCCGGCCTGCTACCGCTGCCCGTTCGGGCTGAAATACCCGACCTGCGAACTGGCCTGCGTCAAGAACATGGAGAGCGCGGTGCTCGGCGAGGGGCCGGAGAGCATCGCCGAAATCATCATCGAGCCGGTGATGAGCGGCCTCGGCATCCAGGTGCCGCCGGACGAGTATCTGCCCGAGGTGGAGAAGATCTGCCG
>DATJEA010000381.1:0-6924 GCA_035497095.1 Acetobacteraceae bacterium
ATATGACCTTCGCGCTGGAGCAGAAGGCGCATGAGGTGAGCCAGTTGCTCGGCGCCACCAAGGCCGAGATGCAGAAGATGGACCGCGTGCTGGAGCGGCTGGGCAACCAGGCGACCACCTTCTCCAACACCATCGCCCAGGCGCGCATCCGCACCCGCGCGGTGGATCGCAAGCTGCGCAGCGTCACCACGGCGGATGCCGAGACCACGGTGCGGCTGCTGGGCGCCGAGGATGAGGCGGCCGACGAAGACGAGGCCGAAGGCTGACAGCGGCGGGCGGTTGGGCTATCCGATTTGCCTGGCAATGGAGAGCACGATGGATTCCGACTCCGATCGCTATGTCGCGCAGTATCTCGACACCAGCCGGGCGGCGCTGGATGCGTTCGCCGCCGATCCGGCGATGCGGGCGCTGATGGTGGCGATGGCCGAGGCGATCGCCGCCAGCATGCGGGCCGGCGGCAAGCTGCTGGTCGCCGGCAATGGCGGCAGTGCCGCGGACGCGCAGCATATCGCCGGCGAGTTCATCTCGCGGCTGATGTTCGACCATGCGCCGCTGGCCTCGGTGGCGCTGACCACCGACAGTTCGGCGATCACCGCCACCGGCAATGATTATGGCTATGAGTATGTGTTCGAGCGGCAGGTGCGGGGCATCGGGCGGCCAGGCGATGTGTTTCTCGGCATTTCCACCTCCGGCAATTCGCCGAACGTGCTGCGGGCGCTGGCGGCGGCGCGCGAGATGGGGATCGTGACGCTGGGCTTCGGCGGCAGCGGCAAGATGGCCGCACTGTGCGACCGGTTGCTGACCGCACCCTCCGGCTGGACGCCGATCATCCAGCAGATCCACATCACCGCCGCGCATATCGTCTGCGCGCTGGTGGAACGGATGATGTTTCCGGAGCAGGCGCCGTCGATCGGGTAGCGGCTACTGCACCAGGGCGATCTGCGCCGCGCCCGGCACGGCCTGCGCGGCGGCGTTGATCTGGGCCGAGCCGGCAGCGTAGATGGTTTTCGCCACCACCCGCATGGTGGCGCCGGAGGCGGCGTTCAGGCGGATGTTGTTGCTGACGTTGAGCGCGCCGCAGGGCATGTAGATGCCGCCGGTGAGTGCGAGCGTGGAGCCGCCCCCCATGGTGTTGGCGGGTGCGGTGCCGCTGGCCGAGCAGCCCTGCCAGAACAGGATGTTGGCGGTGGGGCCGCTGCTGGGTGCGGACAGTTGGGTGACGGTGTTGGAGTAGTTGGTATAGCTGATCGCGCCCGGATTGCTGCCGATCAGTACGAAGCTGACGCCGGTGGCCGGCAGCAGGGTGGCGTTGTTGAAGGTCAGGTTGCCGTTCAGGATGTAGTAGATGCCGGGCGCGAACTGGTCCGCCACGCCATTGCCACCGAACGTGGTGTTGCCGCAATAGACGCCTGGAGTCTGCTGGCGGGTGCTGGACTGCCAGGCGGTGCTGGGCGGGGTGTGGCAGGTATAGGCGCCGGGTGAGGGCAGCGTCATGTCGGCATAGGGGTCGGTCTGCGCGGCGCTGTACGGGCTGCCCGGCCAGGGCGCGAAGGTGTTGCTGCCGCTGTTTGACTTGGCGATGCCGCCGACCGCGCCGACGGTGGCGGCGCTGATGGTGCCGCTGTTGAGGTAGACGGCGGTGGCGGCGTTGGAGTTGGCCCAGATCGAGCAGCCGGGCGCGCTCAGCACGCCCATGTTGTCGGCCTTGACGGCGTTGCTGGCCGTGCTGCTGAGCGCCAGGATGCAGGCGCCGCTGCCGGCGCTGCCGGTGCCGGTCCAGGCTTCGGCGATGCTGGTGGCGCTGATGCTCTGGTTGGCGCCGGTGTGGAACAGGCTGGAGAAGCTGTTCGGCACCACCCGGGTGACGGTGACCTTGATGGCGGTGCTACCGGCATGCCTGGTGCCGGTGCCGACCGTGACGATGGCGTTGCCGTTGGTCAGGGTCTTGCTGGAACTGGTCCAGTTGCGCGTGGCGGCGCCGCTGATGCCGTTGATTTCCGCGATGTTGGCCGCGACTCCGGCAGCGGTCGCGGCGTTGCCGGTGGCGGCGTAGGCGCGGGCGCCGCCGGCAGCGGCGGCATCGGCGGCGATCGTGGCGCGCGCCTTGGCGACGGCCCAGCTTCCGGCCTCGATCCCCAGGCCGGTGGTCATCAGCATCGGCGGCGCCGAGATGGCGACCCAGATGGCGACCGCGGCACGACGATCGTGACGAAAGAAATTGGTAAGTTTCATCAGTGGCACCGCCCGAAAATCGCTCTGCTGTCAATTGACATAAGTTAACGATTGGCTCAAGGGCGTCGCTGTACTAGTCCAAGCGGATGAATTGTTGCAAATATATTTCAGGCATTCGCATTCGGACTGACGAAGCGGGCGCAACACGGTCCATCAGAGGTGGAATTTACTCACCCTCCGGGAATTCCGCCGCCCGCCACAGATACCAGGCGGCGGTGCTGCGGCAGGGCGCCCAGGCTTCACCCATCGCCGCCAGATCGCGCGGCCGGGGCTGGGCGGGGAGCCGGTGCAGGCGGCGGAAGCCTTCGCGGACGCCGAAATCATCCACCGGCAGGATATCCGGCCGGCCGAGCGTGTGGATCAGCAGCATCTCCACGGTCCAGCGGCCGACGCCGCGGATCGCGGTCAGCCGCTCGATCAGCGCGGCATCGGACAGCCGGGCGGCGGCGCGGCGGGTGGGGACCAGGCCCTCGGCGGCCTTGGCGGCGATGTCGCGGATCGCGGCGATCTTGTTGGCCGAGAAGCCGCAGCCGCGCAGCGTGGTGTCAGGCGTGGAGAGGATCTGGGCCGGGGTGGGGAACGGGGTGTCGGGATAGAGCGCCTGGAAGCGTGCCAGGATGGCGCGGGCGGCGCGGCCGTGCAGTTGCTGGTGGGCGATGGCATTGACCAGCGCTGCGTATGGCTCGCCCTTGTCCACCACCAGGCCGCAGCGGCCGACGCGGCGGATCAGCGTGGCGAATATCGGGTCGGCCTGGATCAGATGGCGGGTGGCGGCGTTCATCGGGCCAGCATGTCACCCCAGCGCGATCGCCGCCATGCCGACCGCGAGCGCCGCCAGCGCGATCGGCCAGCCGAGCCGCCAGATGCGGGCGGGGGTGGCCTCCTGCCCCGAGGCGGAGCGGCCGGCGAGGGCGGCGGCGATGCTGGTGAGTTGCGGCGACAGCAGCAGGAACGGGGTGCCGTTCTGCACCGCCGGCAGCACCAGGCGGCCGAGGCCGGCCATCTGGCCGAGGGCCGCTTGCAGCGGCATCATGGCGCTGTTGGCGCCGACATTGGTGCCGGCGAAGAAGCCCGCGAAGCCGGCCAGCAGCGGCCCGGCATAGGGCGCGGCGGCGCCGAAGCCGGCCGAGATCGCCAGCGCCAGGGCCTGCGGGATGCCGGCATTGGACAGCACGCGCGACAGCAGCACGAACATCAGCAGTGCCACGGCCGGCTTGCGGCCACGCCTGGCGGCGCCGGCCAGCAGGCCGGGGATCGCGGCGGCATGGTGGCGGGCCAGCAGCGCCAGCGCCACCAGCCACAGCGCCACCATCGCATGGTTGGCCGGCAGCGCCGGCAGGTGGGCGAACGGGTGGAATGACGGCGGATGGCGCCACAGCCGGCTGGCCAGCAGCACGCCGGCCAGCAGCGCGTAGGGGAACGCGGCGGCGGCGGCCCGCCGGCAATCGGCGGCGTTGCGCGGCGGGTGGGCGTGCAGCAAGCGGGCCGAAAGCGCGAGCCCGGTGGCCAGCAGGCCGCAGACCTCCCACGGTGCGACATGATGCATCACGACGAGCAGCGCGGCGGTGGCCAGCACCCATAGCGTCTGGGTGGCGCGTTGGCCCGCCGGCACCGGGTGGCCGCCCAGCCGGCACCAGTGCCAGAACGCCGGCAGCAGCAGCAGCAGCATCGCGCCGGCCTGCCAGGCGGTGCGCGCGGCCAGTTCCTGCGGCGGCACCCCGGCCAGCGCCGCTCCGACCGCGGTGCCGGGGCCCAGTCCGCCCCAGGGGATGATGAGCTGCGGCAGCAGCCCGATCAGCGCCGCCGGCACGCCCGCCACCCCGGCGCTGCGGATCAGCCCGATGGCGAACACCGTGCCGACGCCGAAGCCGGTCACCGTCTCGGTGAACGGGCCGAGCAGGAAGGCGGCGGTGAACAGCGTGTCGGCCTGGTTGGCGGTGCCGAACGCCCGGTTGTCCGGCGGTGCCACCGCGGCATGGAACACCAGGCCGCCGGCGATGATGCCAACCGGGATCACCGCCAGCCACAGCCCCTCCAGCACGCTGTCCGCCGCGTAGCCGAGCAGGCCGGTGGCGCCAAGCTCGGGGTGGGCGGCGAGCAGCGGCGGCAGGGTGAGCAGCATGGCGGCGGTGCAGGCCAGCACCGGGCCGACCCGGCCGGAGGCGAGCAGCAGCACCAGGACGAGCAGCGGCAGGGTCTGCAGAAACAGCAACATCACGCGACAGTGACGCGATGATCCTACAAGACAAGGGTCGGCAGATTACAAGGCAAGGGTGGGGGCGCGTTATGCTTGCCTTGGCGGGCGAACATTCCTCTAATGTGCAGAGGCGTGAAGTGGCGGGAGGCCGGCATGACCAAGGTCCGGCGGACGGGGATCTACCGGCTGGTGTATCGCCCGCTTGGCGACAGTCGGGACCCGGAGCGTGGCGAGGACTGGCACGATGAGGCCAGGCACGATGCCAATCGTCAGACGGTGAGCCTCGCCGGGCTGGCCGTGACCCTGGCGGTGCTGGTGGTGTGCCTGTTTCTGGTCAAGCAATTGAGCCGCGCCGCGGCGGTGGATGACTGCCTGCTGGCCGGGCACAATAATTGCGACCTGCTGCTCGCCCGGCTGCGCTGATCCGCCACCCCCCGATTTGACCTCAGCCGCATCTGTGGCAGCGTGCGCTCGGCATGGAATCGCTCGGGGGTGGCTAGATGCGCGTTTCGCAGATGGACTGGCGGATGGTGGAGGACTGGACGCGGCGGGACGACCGCTGCGTGCTGCCGCTGGGCAGCACCGAGCAGCATGCCGGGCTTTCATTGATGGTGGATGCCATCCTGGCCGAGCGCGTCGCGGTGGAGGCCGCCGAGCCGCTGGGGATTCCGGTGTTTCCGGCGGTACCGTATGGGCTGGCGCCGTATTTCCAGGCGTTTCCCGGCAGCGTGACGCTGCGGGTGGATACCTTCGTCGCCGTGGTGCGCGATGTGCTGGACAGCCTCAAGCGCTCCGGCTTCCGGCGGATCATGATCTGCAACGGCCATGGCGGCAACCAGCCGGCGGCGGCGCTGGCGCAGGAATGGCTGATGGACAACCCGGATTGCCGGCTGCGCTTCCATGACTGGTGGCGCGCGCCGCTGACCATGGCGCAGGTGCAGGCGACCGATCCGGTGGCCAGCCACGCCAGTTGGATGGAGAATTTCCCCTGGACCCGGCTGCCCACCACGCCTGCCGATGACGGCAAGGCGATGGTGGACACCGACCGGCTGAAGACCCTGCCGCCGTTCGAGGCGCGCAACCTGCTGGAAGACGGCAATTTCGGCGGCCGCACCCAGCGCAGCGACAACGAGATGCTGGCGATCTGGAATGTCGCGGTGGAGGAAACCCGCGCCATGCTGGAGAACTGGTGATGGGGCCGATCCTGATCTGGGGCGCCGGCGCGATCGGCGGCTCGATCGGCGCCTGGCTGAAGCGGGCCGGGCATGACGTGACCTTCGTCGACGTGGTGCCCGAGCATGTCGCGGCGATCGCGGGCGACGGGCTCAGGATTACCGGGCCGGTGGAGCAGTTCAAGGTGACGGCGCCGGCGTTCCTGCCGCAGGACCTGCGGGGCGAATGGAAATACGTCTTCCTGGCGGTGAAGGCGCACCATACCGAGGCGGCGACCCGCGCGCTGACGCCGCATCTGGCGCAGCACGGCTACGTGCTGTCGGCGCAGAACGGGCTGTGCGAGACGGTGATCCAGCGCATCGTCGGGCGCGACCGCACGATGGGCGCGTTCGTCAATTTCTCGGCCGACTGGATGGGGCCGGGCGAGGTGATGTTCGGCAGCCGCGGCGCCGTGGTGCTGGGCGAGGTGACCGGGCAGATGACGCCAAGGCTCGCCGAACTGCATCGGGTGATGCTGGACTTCGAGCCGAACGCCATCACCACGGCGGAAATCTGGGGCTATCTGTGGGGCAAGCTCGGCTATGCCTCGATGCTGTTCGCCCAGGCGCTGGGCATGCTGGGCATCGCCGATTGCCTGGCGCGGCCGGAATTGCTGCCGCTGTGGCGGGCGATGGCGCGCGAGGTCAACGAGGTGACGCTGGCCGAGGGCGTCACGCCGAAAGGCTTCAACGGCTACGAGCCCTCCGCCTTCATGCCGAACGCAGATCCGGCGCTGGCGGCCGACGCGGTGGCGGCGATGGTGGAATTCAACCGGCCGAGTGCGAAGACCCATTCCGGCGTCTGGCGCGATCTGGCGGTGCGCAAGCGGCGGACCGAGGTGGATGTGCAGATCGCGCCAATCTGTCAGATCGGCGAGCAGCACGGCCTGCCATGCCCGACCCTGCGCCGGCTGGTGGCGATGATTCACCAGGTGGAGGACGGCAAGCGGACGCTGGATGATCGCAACCTGCTGGAGTTGCTGGCGCCATGAATCTCCGGTTCGACGGCAAGGTGGTGGCGGTCAGCGGCGCCGGGCATGGCTTGGGCCGGGCGACCGCGCGCAGCTTCGCGGCGATGGGCGCGCGCGTGTTCGCCTGCGATGTGCGTCCGGAGCCGCTGGCCGAGACCGCCAGCAGCGGCGGCATCGACAGCGCGGTGGTCGACCTCACCGACCGCGCGGCGGCCAAAGCCTGGATCGCCGCGATCGAGCGCAAGGCCGGGCAGCCGGTGCTGGCGGTCTCGGCCAGCGGCTCCGGACGCACGTCGCAGGCGAACACGCGCGC
>DATJEA010000382.1:0-2408 GCA_035497095.1 Acetobacteraceae bacterium
ACTTCATTCGCCTTGCAACCTCGGGCGGGCGGAGAGGGCAGGGTCTCCAACCCCCCAAGGCGCGAAGCGCCGGCATGAAATTTTTGGCGCGAAGCGCCGTCATGAAGTTTTTTTGCTTCTTTTTGTTCACAAAAAGAAGACTTTCCTTGCTTCTCTCCCTGGGCACCAACACCCAGCGCGACAAGAGCCATTCGTTTTGGCGGCGGCATCTTTTTTCGCGATATCGTTTCCGATAGGCTTGCCGCGCGTTAGCATAACAATCCCGGGGGTACGCCTAGACATGTCCGACGATATCGACGAGCACATCAGCGCTGCCTGGACCAACGTGCCCAGCGCCTTCAGTTGGGACGGCAGCGCGCTGCGTGGCGGCGGCACCCACAAGACGGTGGCGACGGTCGGCAATACCGTCGGCGGCATCGGCATCAGCGCCGCCCAGTTGGGCACCGGCACCTCGTCGCTGGCGGTGGCCGGGGCGGTCAGCGCCGGGGTGGCGGTGTCGGCCACCGGCATCGGGCTGGTGGTCGCCGGCGGCGTGCTCACCCTGGCCTCGATGGCGACCAACGCGGTGTCGATGGTCAAATCGGCCACCACGGTGACCATCCTGAAGCATATCCAGGGGCATTCTGGGGTCTTCGCGCGCTGCAAATGCATGCAGAACGCCAAGGTCGGCGCCGACATGGCCAATGATCACGTCTGGATCAGGGACAAGGTGCTGCCCTACATCATCGCCCAGAAGACCGAGAAGGCGGTGAAGAAGGGCGTCGGCATCCTGCCCGGCGCCGGGCTGCTGACCAATGTCTATCGGCTCGGCCGCTACGCGTTCAAGAAGGATCGCGGCCGGAAGCGCGGCTTCTACGCCTATGTGCTCACCCGCCATCTGATCACCCATGACTGCGCGCTGGCCGGCGCCATCGTCGCCGAGCTGTTCTCCACCCAGGAGATGCTGACGCTGAGGATGTTCGAGTCGGACATGTCGGAGCCGATCATCGCCAAGAAAATGAAATCGGTCTGAGGTTTCGGCCGGCATCTGCGTTTTTTGCCGCATCGGCGCGGGAAAACCGGCTAGCCTGCCAGCAACGGCGCCGCCCGGATGCCGGCGCCGACCTGGGGGAAGCACGATGTCGAAGGCACCTGTGCGGCTGGATCGCGGCGAATGGCCGAGGCGGGCCGGCCGGCTGGGCGCGCTGGCGGCGGCGCTGCTGGCCGGCTCGTGGAGCGTGGCGGCGGCGCAAACCGGCGGGCTGTGGCCGCCCGGCTCGGCGCAGCAGCGCGCCGTGGCGCCGGACTGCGCCACCTGCTGGGTGCAGCAGGTAACCGCCAGGCCGGCCGCAAACGCGCCGGTCGCCGCCCCGGCCAACCCCACCTGCTACGGCCAGCCGACCGTCGATTTCTTCCGCGTGGCACTGCTGATCGTGGCGCCGCGCACCCCGGCGGCGGCCTCCGGCGACTTCGCCGAAGCGATCCGCCAGTTGGACCAC
Source organism: Acetobacteraceae bacterium (assembly GCA_035497095.1). Classification (GTDB taxonomy): domain Bacteria; phylum Pseudomonadota; class Alphaproteobacteria; order Acetobacterales; family Acetobacteraceae; genus 70-18. The sequence goes on from DATJEA010000382.1 coordinate 1,479, forward strand.
CCGATGGCCGAGGCGATCAGCGAAGGCAGCGGCGCCGATTTCCGCACCCTGCTGCACCTGCCGCGCGGCGAGGTGCCGTATGCCAACTGCACGCCGCTCGCCGCCTTGCTGCCGGCCGGCGCCACGGTGGCAGCGACGGCAATCGGCGTGGTAACCGGCGATAAGGCGCATGATTGCGATCAGGTGAGCGGCGTGTGCGGCGACGGCGGGCGCTTCGTGCAGCCGCCGGTGCGCTTCGGGGCAGCGGAGCGGCAGGGCGTTGCCGCGGTGTTCATGCGGGCCGAGCCCGGCGCCGCCCCAGGTGCCGCGCAACTCGCGGTCGCCTACCGCATGGCGTCGGATATCAGCGCAATACCCCTGCGTTAGCCCACCGGCGCTCCAAACAGCGCTTCCTTCCGGCCCCGCGATCGGGTCAGTATGGCGCATGCGTCTGCCTGCCGCCCTCGCACCGCTGCGTCACAAGCTGTTCCGCATGCTGTGGACCGCCAATCTGGTGGTCGCGATGGGCGTGTGGATGCAGAATACCGGCGCCGGCTGGCTGATGACCACGCTGGCGCCGGACGCGCTGACGGTGAGCCTGGTGCAGGCGGCGACCATCCTGCCGGTGTTCCTGCTGGCGCTGCCGGCAGGCGCGCTGGCCGATACCATCGACAAGCGGCTGTTCATCGTCGGCACCCAGAGCTGGATGCTGGCGGCGGCGGCGCTGCTGGCGGTGCTCACCTTCGCCGGGCTCACCGGCGCCTGGAGCCTGCTGGCGCTGACCTTCGCGATCGGCGCAGGCTCGGCGATGAACAGCCCGGCCTGGGGCTCGGTGATGGCCGAGGTGGTGCCGCGGCAGGACCTGGCGCAGGCGATCGCGCTCAACAGCGTCGGCTTCAACCTGGCGCGCGCCATTGGCCCGGCGATCGCCGGCTTCCTGGTGCTGGCCGG
>DATJEA010000383.1:0-2033 GCA_035497095.1 Acetobacteraceae bacterium
ACCAGCGCGCCGATCGAGGGGAACAGCCGGCCGCACAGGTCGTAATACGAGTACAGCGAATGCGTGCTGAAGGTGATCATCGAGCCGGCCAATATCTGCGGGAACATCACCAGGATGGTGACCAGCAGCCGCACCGCGAAGCTGCTGCGCGCCTCGGGATACGGCCGCGGGTCCAGCACCAGGCACCAGAACAGCAGCCCGTCCAGCACCATGCTCCAGTTCATGATGGCGTAGAGCTGCGGGTCGATCATGGCGCGGAAATGGATCGCCGGTACCAGCCAGAGCAGGATCAGCCCGGCGAACAGGATGCCGGCCAGCGCCGGTTGCTGCACCCAATGCATCACCACGCCCAGCGGCCGCCAGTCCAGCCAGCGCCGCAGCGGCGCCGGCATGCCGCGCAGCAGCGCCGCCCCCGGCCAGGCCAGCGCGATCAGGAACGGGCCGATATGGTGCATCACCATGTGCTGCAGCCGGTTCAGGAAGAACATGTGCTGCGCCATGTATTCGAAATGGGTCAGCAGCACCGCGTAGAGCAGCCCGACGCCGAGCACGAACAGGCCGCGCCGCCACAGCGCCGGCCGCTCGGCCACCGGCATCAGCGCCACGCCGCGGAAATACCACCACAGCGACAGAACGGTGGCGAGGAACTGGGTCCAGGAGAACTCCCACGGCGCCCAGGCCGGCAGCATCGCCGGATGCACTGCGCACAGCCACCCCACCACCAGCGTCAGCGCCAGTGCCGCCGCGAGGCCGATGAGGTCGGGGCGGGCAAAATCGGCGCCGCCCGAAATGGTGTCAGTGGGTATCGATAAACTCAACGCGCCGGCTCTCATTGTGGCGGCACCACCAGCCGCCCGGTTCGCGCTGCGATAGCACCGCCGGCCGCGACGTCGCGTTAATTCGGCGACACTTGCCGCCGGCGCCGCCTTGTCGGCACGCCCGGCGAGTGCCAGCCTGCGCCCAGCCGCCCGCCCCACCGCCGCCGAGGATCCGCCCATGAGCCAGCCCGTCGAAACCGTCATTGCCGCCGCCAGCGCCTTCCTCGGCGATCGCATCACCACCAGCCACGGCCTGCGCGACCACCACTCGCACGGCCAGGATACCCAGCCGCCGGTGCTGCCGGACGCGGTCGCCTTCGTCGAGAGCACCGCGGAAGTCTCGCTGCTGCTGGCGCTCTGCCACCAGCATGGCGTGCCGGTGGTGCCGTACGGCACCGGCACCTCGCTGGAAGGCCACGCCACCCCGGTGCGCGGCGGCATCAGCCTCGACCTGTCGCATATGACCGCGGTGCTGGCGGTCAACACCGCCGACATGGATTGCCGGGTGCAGCCCGGCCTCACCCATCGCAGCCTCAACACCCATCTGCGCGACCAGGGGCTGTTCTTTCCGGTCGATCCCGGCGCCGACGCCTCGCTCGGCGGCATGTGCGCCACCCGCGCCAGCGGCACCGCCGCCGTCCGCTACGGCACCATGCGGGAGAACGTGATGGGCCTCACCGTGGTGCTGGCCGATGGCAGGGTGATCAACACCGGTGGCCGGGTGCGCAAATCCGCCACCGGCTACGACCTCACCCGGCTGTTCGTCGGCAGCGAGGGCACGCTCGGCGTGATCACCGAAATCCAGCTCCGTCTGCACGGCATCCCCGAGGCCGCCAGCGCCGCGATCTGCCAGTTCGATGAACTCTCGGACGCGGTGGAGAGCGTGATCGGCATCATGCAGGCCGGCATTCCGGTCGCCCGCATCGAGCTGCTCGACGACGTGCAGATGGCCGCCTGCATCGCCTACTCCAAGCTGGAGGGCCTGCACCCGACGCCGACCCTGTTCTTCGAGTTCCACGGCACTCCGGCCGCGGTCGCCGAGCAGGCCACCCAGGCCGAGGAAATGACCGCCGCCTGCAACGCGCACGGCTTCCGCTGGGCGACCGACGCCGACGAGCGCAACAAGCTGTGGCGCGCCCGCCACGACGCCTACTGGGCGTGCCTGGCGCTCAAGCCCGGCCACCAGGGCATCGCGACCGACGCCATCGTGCCGAT
>DATJEA010000384.1:0-1936 GCA_035497095.1 Acetobacteraceae bacterium
TCCGCCATGTCCCCGGCGTGGAACTGCGCAGCCTGGACGCCGCCCACCGCAAAGACCCGGAGGCCCGCCGTGCGATCATGCAGGAGGTCGACCTGGTGGTGCTCTGCCTCCCCGATGCGGCGGCCAGGGAGTCGACCGCGCTGGCCGACAGCCTGGGAGAGGCGGCGCCGAAGCTGCTGGACGCCAGCACCGCGCATCGAGTCGCCCCCGGCTGGGTCTACGGCTTCGCCGAACTGGCGCCGGGCCACGCCGAACGCATCGCCGCCGCCAGCCGGGTCGCCAATCCCGGCTGCTACCCCACCGGCGCGGTGGCGCTGCTGCGCCCGCTGGTCGAAGCCGGGCTGCTGCCGCGTGACCACCCGATCACGATCAACGCGGTCAGCGGCTATTCCGGCGGCGGCAAGGCGATGATCGAGGCGCATGACAGCAGAGGCGGCCCGGCCTTCGAACTGTATGGTCTCGGGTTCGAGCACAAGCATGTGCCGGAAACCCAGGAATATGCCGGATTGACCCGCCGGCCGATCTTCATCCCGGCGGTCGGCCATTTCCGCCAGGGCATGCTGGTCAGCATCCCGCTGCACCTGGACAGCCTGCCCGGCCGGCCCAGCGGCGCCGACCTGCGGGCCGCCATCGCCGCCTGGTACCCCGGCTGCGCGCTGGTCAAGCTGTTGCCCGCCAGCGCCGGCGACCGGCTGGAGCCGGAGGCGCTGAACGACACCGACCGGCTCGAACTGCGCGTCTACAGCAGCGAGACCCACCGCCAGGCGCTGCTGGTCGCCCGGCTCGACAATCTCGGCAAGGGCGCCTCGGGGGCCGCGGTGCAGAACCTGTCGCTGATGCTCGGCCTCAGCCAACCCGCCGACATCAAGGAGGCCCAGCATGCCTGACCCGATCTCCGGCCCGCTCTACGCGCTCGACGGCGTCGCACCGAAAATCGCCGCCGACGCCTTCATCGCTCCCTCGGCGGCGGTGATCGGCGATGTCACGATCGGCGCGCAATGCGGCATCTGGTTCCATTGCGTGCTGCGCGGCGACACCAATTTCATCCGCATCGGCGACCGCACCAACATCCAGGACGGCACCATCATCCATGTCAACGCCGGCAGCTTCCCCACCATCATCGGCAATGATGTGACCGTCGGCCATGCCTGCATCATCCACGCCTGCACGCTGCATGACGGCGCCTTCGTCGGCATGGGGGCGACGGTGCTCGATGGCGCGGTGATCGAGGAGGGCGGCATGCTGGCCGCCGGCGCGCTGCTGACGCCGAACAAGCGGATCGGCCGCAATGAGATGTGGCAGGGCGCGCCGGCCCGGCTGACCCGGGTGATGGACGCGGACGAGCAGGCCAAATTCGCCCGCACCGCGGTGCACTATGCAGAGCTGGCAGCAAGATTCATCAAAGGTTTGCGAGCGGCGGTGTAATCGGCGTCGGATGTGTCATGTTCACATCCGTTGACTCCCACGGGCATCACCAGGCCCCGTTCAGGACGCCCTGCCCATGCGCTCTACCGGTCTCCTGCTGGCTGCCTGCATCGGCCTGGCAGCCTGCGCCAGCGCGCCAGCCAGCGTTGCCACCGCGCCGGCGCAGCGCGCCACGGCCGGCAATCAACTGGCCTATGTCGCCGCCGTGCCGCGGCCGGTGCCGGCGTCGCCGGAGTTGAACATCGCCGATTTCATGTTTGGCCCGCCGCCGCATACCCGCATCGACCCGCGCATGCGCTGCCGGTTCGACTGCCCAATCTATCCCGCCAACCTGCCGCCGCCGGTTCACTGAGGCCCGGCGGCAACCCTGCGGCGTTGACCGCGCGCGGCCGCTGCGGGAGCATGGCCGTCATCCGGCAGCAAGGCACGGCAAGATGCGCGAAGACTCCCAGGGCCTGGCCCTCTCCACCGACTCGGACCAGGCAGCCGCGGCGTTCGCGCATGTGATCGC
>DATJEA010000385.1:0-2345 GCA_035497095.1 Acetobacteraceae bacterium
CGGCGACCCGCATCGTATTCGTCACCAACCCGAACAACCCGACCGGCAGCATCCTGCCCGACAGCGAGATGCAGCGGCTGCGCAGCCTGCTGCCGCCCGAGGTGCTGCTGGTGATCGATGCCGCGTATATCGAATACGTCACCGAGCCGGGCCACGACAGCGGCGCGAAGCTGGTCGATGCCGGCAACAACACGGTAATGCTGCGCACCTTCAGCAAGGTGTTCGGCCTCGGCGGCATGCGGGTCGGCTGGTGCTACGGCCCGCCGGCGGTGATCGACGCGCTGAACCGGGTGCGCGGCGTGTTCAACGTGAACCTCGGCGCCCAGGCCGCCGCCGTCGCTGCGCTCGCCGAGCCTGGCTGGGTGGAGCGCTGCGTGGCGCACAACACCGAATGGCGGGCCAGGCTGTCGGCGGCGCTGGAGGCGTCCGGCATCAAGGTCTGGCCGAGCCACGCCAACTTCTTCCTGGCCGATTTCGCCACGCCCTCCCGCGCCGCCGCCGCCGATGCGTTCCTCAAGACCCGCGGCATCATCGTGCGGGCGATGGGCGCCTACGACCTGCCGCACTGCCTGCGCATCACCGTCGGCACCGCCGAGGAATGCACGCTGGTGGCCGAGACGCTGGCCGACTTCATGGCGACCCAGCGTGGAGAAGCGGGGCGTGGCTGAGCCGGTCTTCAAACGCCTCGCCCTCATCGGCATCGGCCTGATCGGCAGTTCCGTCGCGCGGATCGCGATGGAGAAGCGTGAACTGGCGGCCGAAGTGGTCGCCAACGCCCGCACCCAGGCGACGCTCGACCGGGTGGTGCAACTCGGCATCGCCGACCGGGTGGAACTGGACCCGGCGAAGGCGGTCGAGGGGGCCGATTGCGTCATGCTGTGCGCCCCGGTCGGCGCCTACGCGGCACTGGCGCAGGCGATCGCGCCGCATCTGGCGCCCGGCTGCGTGCTGACCGATGTCGGCTCCACCAAGCAGTCGGTGATCCGCGACGTCGGGCCGATGGTGCCGGCCGGCGTGCATTTCATCCCCGCCCACCCGTTGGCCGGCACCGAATATTCCGGCCCCGATGCCGGCTTCACCACGCTGTTCCAGGGCCGCTGGACGCTGCTGACCCCACCGGCTGGCGCCGACGCTGAGGCGGTGGAGAAAATCAGCGAGCTCTGGCGCCGCTGCGGCTCGATGGTGGAAAGCATGGAGCCGGCGCATCACGACCGGGTGCTGGCGATCGTCAGCCACCTGCCGCATCTGATCGCCTTCACCATCTGCGGCACCGCCGACGCGCTGGAGGAGGAAAGCCGCCAGCAGGTGCTGAAATTCGCCGCCTCCGGCTTCCGCGACTTCACCCGCATCGCCGGCTCGGACCCGGTGATGTGGCGCGACATCTTCCTCAACAACCGCGAGGCGCTGCTGGAGATGCTGGCGCGCTTCATGGAGGACGCCCAGGCGATGGGCCGCGCGGTGCGCTGGGGCGACCCGAGCTATATCGAGGAACGAGTGAAGCTGGGGCGCCGCATCAGGCATAGTCTCATCGAGTTGAAGCAGGCGTAAGGCAAGCAGGTCTTTACTCGGTTCACGTGAAAACTCGAAAACCTGTCGCCAGCGGCGCGATTTGCCGTGGCGCGAGGTAAAGAAGGTTCACCACAGAGACACAGAGAAGCAAGCAGGAAGTGGTTCTGTTTCGCTTGCTTCTCTGTGTCTCTGTGGTGAACCTTTCTTGCGGAGGCTTGGTCGCGCGGGATTTTCGGTTTTTCGCACAGGCACAGCATTTTTTGAAAGCAGGAACCAAAAAACTTTCGTTCGCCTTGGAGCCGTGGAGATTTCGGAGTCTCCAAAACGAATGAAAGAGTCCGGCTCCTGCCGCGCTGCCATGTCCGGCATCGGTCTGGGTTTTGCTTGCAGCGAAATGCCGTTGTCATTATAACTAACGACAATGAACCGCGCCACCCCGGCCACCGCGCTCGGCCAACGCTATCTCCCCCATATCGCCGATCTGTGCGCCGGTGTGGCCGCGGTCGCCGCGCGCCACCGGGCGCTGGCGCCGCTGCTGGTGCTGGTCTGGGTCCGCCTGCGCCGCACCCTGGCGCGGCTCGACCGCCTCGCGCTGCGCTGGCAGCAGGGCCGCCTCCACCCGCGTCCGCGCCGCAGCCAAACCCCGCGCCGGCCGCCGCACATCCATCCGGCCGAAGCTTGGCGCCACCGCCGCACGCCGCAGGGCCATGCCTGGCTGATCCGCCTGCACCAGCCGCTGGCGCAATACGCGCCGCGCATCCAGCTTCTGGTGGATGATCCGGAGATCGCCGCCCTCTGCGCCGCCGCCCCGCAGGCCGGCCGGCTGCTGCGCCCGC
>DATJEA010000386.1:0-10763 GCA_035497095.1 Acetobacteraceae bacterium
ACTTCATTCGCCTTGCAACCTCGGGCGGGCGGAGAGGGCAGGGTCTCCAACCCCCCAAGGCGCGAAGCGCCGGCATGAAATTTTTGGCGCGAAGCGCCGTCATGAAGTTTTTTTGCTTCTTTTTGTTCACAAAAAGAAGACCTTCCTTGCCTCCCTCCGCTGGGCATCAACACGCGGCGCGACAGGAGCCTATCTTATTGGCGCCCGCAATACTCAAGCCAGGCCCGGCGCAGCGCCCCGCCAAGACTCCGCCCGAAGCGCGGCGCATCGCAGAGCGGGCTGGCTTTGACCTGGGCGCGCAGGCCGGCGCGCAGCCGGGCCAGTGCCGGCAGGTCGGCGGCGCGCTGGACCGCCATGTGCTGATAGGCCGCGAGGTCGGCGGCCACCCAGTCGGCCAGCCCGACATTGCCCAGATGGCTGGCGGAGTGGCGGGAGGCGAAGGTTTCGCCGGGCATGGTGATGGTCGGCACCCCCATCCACAGCGCCTCGCAGGTGGTCAGCCCGCCGCTATAGGGGAACGGGTCGAGCACGATATCAATCGCGTTATAGGCCGCCAGCAGGTCGCGGTGCGGGCTGCCGCCGTGCAGCATGATGCGGTCCGGCGCGATGCCGGCGGCGGCGAAGCCGTCCAGCAGCCGGGCGCGGGTGGGGGCATCGGCGAGCTGGTGCGCCTTCAGCATCAGCCGCGCGCCGGGCACGCGGTGCAGGATCGCCGCCCAGGAAGCCAGCACCACCGGGGTGATTTTGGCCAGATTGTTGAAGCAGCCGAAGGTGACGGCACCCCGCGCCAGCGCCGGCAGCGGGCCGACATCCGGGGCGTAGGCCGGCGGTGAGTAGCAGACATAACCATCCGGAAGGCGCAACAACTTCTCGGTGTAGTCCGGCTCGGCGCCGGCCGGCGTTTCCCAGCGATCGGTCAGCAGCCAGTCCATCTCGGCCAGCCCCGTCGAATGGTTCTGCGCCCCCACCCATTTGACCTGCACCGGCGCCACCCGGCTGGCGCAGGCGCCCATCATGCCGCGATCGCCGTAGCCGCCGAGGTCGATCAGGATGTCGAGATCGAGCGCCCGCAGCCGCGGCACCAGGCGCTGGACCGGTTCGCCGTCCACCGTGTGCCATTCGGCCGCCACCGCGCGAAAGCGGCGTTGCAGCGCATCCCCGGTCGGCGCCGGGCCGAGTGCGACCAGTTCGAACGCCGCCGGGTCCAGCGTTTCGAAGCCGGCGATGGTCAGCCAGCCGACCGGATGGGTCTTCAATGTCGCCGACAGCAGGCCGACGCGCAGCCGGCGTTCCGGGTCGCGCGGGGTTGTCGGCACGAACGGCGCCAGGCGCGGCAGTGCGGTGCCGATCCGCCGCAGTGCGGCCAGCAGCCGGGCGGCGGTGGTCTGGGGGTGATAGGCCAGCGCGTTGGCCATCGCCCGCCAGGCCAGCGCGGCGTTGGGGTCGAGCGCTACCGCGCGCTCGGCGGTCTCCAGCCCCTGCTGCTGCAAGCCGAGCGAAACCAGCGCGTTGGTCAGGTTGCACAGCACGCCGAGGCTGTCGCCGTGCTCGGCCAGCAGATCGCGCAGCAGGTCGGCAGCCTCGCGGTGGCGATGCGCGCGCAGCAGGGTGGCGGCGAGGTTGTTGCGCAGGGCGGCATCGTCCGGCGCCAGCGCCACCGCCTGTTGCAGCACCGGGATGGCGTCGCCGACCCGGCTGGCGGCGACCATCGCATGCGCCAGCGCCAGCCGCGCCGGCTGCGAGTCCGGCGCCAGCGCCACCGCGGCGTGCAGCACTTCGACTGCATCGTCCCGCCGGCCGAGATGCATCAGCAGCGCGCCGCGCGCGGTCAGCAGCACCGGATCGAGCGGGGCGGAGATCGCGGCCTGTTCGAGACGTGCGAGTTCGGCCTCGGCGGTGCCGGCGGCGATGCTGGCCTCGCCGCGGCGTAGCGCGATCGCGGCATCGTCGGGGGCGAGCGCCTGGGCGCGGGCGAAGGCGCTTTCCGCCGCGTCGGCCTCGCCGGTGAGCAGCAGCGCCACGCCGAGCGCGTCCCAGGCCGGGGCGTGCTCGGGGGCGATGCCGCAGGCGCGCAGCAGCAGCATCTGGGCGCGGGCGGGCGTGCCGGCGCGGATATGCCCCGCTTGCAGATGCAGCGCGGCGCGGGCCAGCAATGCCTCCAGCCGCTTCGGGTTGAGCTCCAGCACCGTGTCATAGGCGGCGGCGGCACCGGGGTCGGCGGCGCGGCGCAGGCGGTCGGCCAGCCGCAGCGCCGGTTCGTCCCAGCCCGGCAGATCGCGCCGCAAGCCCGCCATCAGCGCGCCGGCGCGGGCCGGGTCGCCGGCCTGGTCCTCGGCCAGCGCGAGGTTCAGCAGGGTGGGCGGGCTGGTGTCGCCGAGTGCCGCCGCCGCACGCAAAGCCGCCAGCGCTTCGGCCGCGCGGCCGGCGGCCAGATGCACCATGCCGAGTGCCGCATGGCGGGCGGCAGGCGCCGTGGCCTCAGGCATATCCTGCAACAGCGCCAGCGCCGCCGCGCCGTCGCCGGCGCGCAGCCGGCCGAGTGCCGCCGCCACCGGCTCAGCGTGCATGACGGGCCACCACCAGCAACCCGTCCACCGCGGCGTCGGCCTCATGGCGCAACACCTCCGGCGCGCAGCGCAGCGGCTGCAACCCGGCGCCGGCCAGGGCGGCGCGGATATAGGCCTCGGCATGGCGATAGCGGCCCTGGCGGCCGAGGTGCCAGCCCTCGCCGTCCGCCAGTTCGACGCTGAACAGGCACAGCCCGCCCGGCGCCAGCCGCGCCGCCAGCCGCGCCAGCGCGCCGTCCAGCGCGCCGAAATAGCAGAACACATCGGCGGCCAGGATCACCGGCCAGGCCGGCCCCGGCGCATCCAGGAAGGTCTCCAGGTCCTGCTGCACCAACTCCTGGTAGAGCCGCTTGGCGCGCGCCTCGGCCAGCATGCCGGCCGACAGATCGACGCCGACCAGCGGCCGCAGCGCCAGGTCGGACAGCACCACCGCCATCAGCCCGGTGCCGCAGCCGAGATCCAGCACCGGCCCGACCGGCCCGGCCGACAGATCCAGCTCGGCCAGCAGCGCCGCGCGGATCAGGCCGGGCACCCGGTAGCCGAGGCCGATCAGATGCTGCTCGAACCGGCTGGCATAGCCGTCGAACACGGTTTGCAGATACTCCGCCGGCGCCCGCAGCGCCTGCGGCAGCACCCCGGAGGCGGCCACCAGATGGCGCACATAGGGGTCTTCCGGCGCCAGTTTCAGCGCCTCGGCATAGGCCTCGGCGGCCTCGGCGTGGCGGCCCAGGCTGGACAGCGCATGGCCGCGCAGGCCGAACACGCAGGCATCGGCGACGCCGTCCTGGCGGGCGGTCTCGGCCAGCGCGGCGGCGGTGGTGAAGTCGCGCCGGCGCATCGCCAGCATGATCGCCGCGGTGCGCAATGCCGGCTGGCCGGGGGCGCGGGCGATTGCCGCGGCCAAGGTCGCTGCTGCCGTCTCGGGGTCGCCGCAGCGTTCCTCGGCGGCGGCCAGCGCCTGGCGGTAGGCCACCCGATCCGGCAGCGCCGCGATCGCCGAACGCAGGCAGGGCAGCGCCTCGTCGGGCCGGCCCAACTCGATCAGCGCCACCCCGAGCACCGCCTTGGCCTGCGGGTCGGCGCGATCGAGGATCACCGCCTCGGCGGCATCGGCGGCGGCACCGGCGGCGTCATCGGCCTGCAACCGGGTTTCGGCGCGGCAGAGGTGCAAGCCGGGCGTCGGAGTCTCGGCCAGGGCGGCATCCAGCACCGCCAGCGCCTCGGCCAGCCTGCCCTCGCGCAGCAGCAACCTGCCCTCGATCTCGGCGGTCTCGCCGGCCGCCACCCCCATCGAGCGCAGCGCCGCCAGCAGCGGCCGGGCGGCCAGCAGGCGGCCGGCGCCCACCATCTCGCGCACGCGGCGGGTCAGAACGTCAGGATCGGCGAGGGCGGTCGACATGGCATGCTCCTTTTGAGCGGGATGGTTTTTGGCGCTCAGACCCACAACCCGCTGGCCTGCGCCGCCAGGCTGTCGAGCGTCGGGCCGCTGGCGGTGGCGGCGCTGGCCTGCTTGTCGAGCAGATAGCGCTGGGTCAGCGTGTCGACGAAGCGCGCATCCTTCAGCCGGGAGAGGTCCATGCGCGAGGTGATCGCCGCCGCCTGGGTTTCCACCGGCTGCACCGCGATCTCCTTTGGCAGGCCGAGCGCGGTGGTCACCACGTCGCGCAGGATGCTGTTGCCGAGAATGTCGTATGGCGAGGTGACGGCGGCGGCCTGGGCGCGGAAGGTCAGCGCGCTCGACAGGCCCGGCGTGCCGGCATCCAGCGATTGCCGCCAGCGCACCTCGGCATAGGCGTCGGCCAGCTTGGCCTGCACGGCGGGGTCCTGCACCACCGCCAGCCCCTTGCTGTTGAACTGGTAGGTCTTGTTGGTCGCGGTCCAGCTGGTGTTGGCCAGCCGCGAGACCAGCGAATGGCTGTCCGACGGGTCGGACAGCAGCACCTTCTGCGCCAGCGCCGGATAGGCGGCCTGGTCGCCGAGGCCGTTGGCGGTCAGCAGCACCTTGAGGAAATCCGGGTTCTTCAGCAGCGTGGCGGCATCGGGCGCCCCGGCGATCGCCTTCTGGAAGGCGGCGATATCGCGCGCCACCGCCGGCTGCTTTTCGGTCTTGGCGATGTCGCTGGTCTGGTTCGCCTCGGCCAGCTTCAGCGCGGTCAGCGGGTCGCCGGCCGAGGCGCCGGTGGCGGTCTGGCCGTAGATCGCCTGCAGCATCGCCAGCGAATTATTGGCGGTGCCGCCGCTGATAGCGCCCAGCAGGGTCAGCGCCACGCTGTCGCTGCCGATCATCCGGGCTAGCCCTGCTGCGCCAGCCCGGCGGCGATGTCGTCGTTGACGCCGATCAGGAAGTCGAAATCCGGCGCCGCGCCCTGCATCTCGCGCTGCACCGCGAGGCCGACCGAGACGATCGAGGCGCGCAGCGGTTCCGGCAGCGCGTTGGCCGGGTCGCGCATCAGGTCGATCACCGCGGTCCACAGCCTGGCGTTGTCGGCCAGCGCCCGCACCCGCGCCAGCGTGCCGTTCTGCTGGCCGTGGCGCAGCGCCGCATTGGCGTGGCGGAACACCTCCGCCTCCTGCGCCCGCAGGCTGCGATGCGCCGAGGAGGCGGCATAGGCGCGTGCCGCCTGGATCATGCCATTTTGCATGTCTGGTTTCCTTTTTGGGTCATGTCTGATGATTTGCCGGCATCACGCCACCGCGAAGGCCGCCGGCCGCGCCACGTTGCGGCCCAGCACCGCGTCCTCGTGGCGGATGATGCGCCGCGCCAGCTTCAGCGCCTGGTAGCAGTCATCCGCCTCGGCGGCGGCCAGCGCGCGGTCGAGAATGTCGCGGGCCAGCGCCGAGGTGGTGGCCTGCTTGAAGGCGTCGATCAGCCCGCGGGCTGCCGCGACGCCGCCCTGGCGTTCCTCGGCGTCGCCGATATAGGCCGATTGCAGCGCGAAATAGATGCGCCGGGCCGGGCTGTCGGCCTGGTCGGGCGCCATGATCTGCTTGCCGAACAGGAAGCGGGCATGGGCGGTCAGCTCGATGCGCGACTTGGTGCGAAAACGGATCGGGGCGCCGTTGACGATCATCATTTCGCCCTGCCGCAATTCCAGGACCAGGGTGGACATGCGCTCTCCTCAGAGGGGGGCCGGGGCGGCGGACGTCCTGTCCGCCGCGGGCCTGGCGAGAGACGTTACTTGAACAGGTCCAAGTCTTACTTGAACAGGCTGAGCAGGCTTTGCGGCGCCTGGTTGGCGATCGACAGCGCCTGGGTGCCGAGTTGCTGGCGGATCTGCAGCGATTGCAGCTTGGCCGATTCCTTGGCCAGATCCGCATCCACCAGCGAGCCGAGGCCGGCGTTCAGGCTGTCGATCTTGTCGTTGTTGTAGCTGGTCTGGTTGTCGACGTAGTTGGACGCGGCACCATAGGTGTTCAGCGCCGAGCCCACCGAGCTCACCTGGTTGAGGAACGTCCCCGCCGCGGTGATCAGTGCCGCGACGCTGGAGGCGCTGCCCAACTGGGTGGCGGTGAAGTTCACCGAGGAGAAGAACGCCGAACCGCTGAAGGTGGCAATGCCATAGGTGGCCCCCACCTCGTTGCGGATCACCGCCACGCCGCCAAAGGTGCCGTTGCTGCCAGTGATGTCGCCGATCAGCGATTTTCCGTTATAGCCGGCGTCCTGGATATACGACTTGATGTTGGCCAGCAGCGAGGTGTACTGCGCGATATACTGGGTGCGCTGGTCGCCCTGGGTATTGCTGTCGGCCAGCTTCACCAGCACGTTGCGCGCGTTGCTCAACTGGTTGGACACGTCGGTGAGCCCGGTGACGGTGGTCGAGATCAACCCCTTCACATTGCCCAGTTGCTGGTTGGCGCTGGTCAGCGCCCCCACATCCGAACGCACCCGCTGCGCCACCGCGAAGGCGGCGCCGTCATCGGTGGCGTCGGACACGCGGTAGCCGGTGGAGATCGCCTTCTGGGTTGCCGCCAGTTGCGAGTTGGTGGAGTTCAGCGAAGCCAGCGCGATCTGCGCGCCGATATTGGTATTCACGGAATTCAGGGACACGGTGATTTTCCTACTTGCCCAGATGTTGACGCATGTCCCCGCAATTTTGCGGGCGTGGCCCATATTGGCGCCGGAGGATTAACAGGGCATGAAACCCGCCGGCGGAAAGCGGAGTCGGTTCAACGATTTCCTGCATGCCGGGCTCAACCGGCCGGCAGGAACTTGACCAGGGACATCGCTTGCAGTCCCGCGATCAACTGGTACGACGCCTGCAACTGCGTCTGGGTCTGGGTGAGGGCGGACAGCGTCTGCGCCATGTCCACCTGTTGCGCATTGGCGAGCTGGGCCTGCAGCGCGGTGCCGAGATCGGCCAGCCCGCTCTGCGTCCTGGTCAGCGCCGCCTGGCGGTCGCCCATCACCCCGGCATCGGCATTGAGCGCGGTGATCGCGCCGCCGAGGCTGATGCGCGTGTCGGCGACCACGGCGGCGAAGCCGGGATCGGCGATCTGGCTGCTGGACAGCGCGCCCAGCACCGCCAGCGAGCGCATGATGTCGCGGGTGTAGGAGCCGGTGGTCGAGGCGCCGGTCGAGGCGATGTCGCCGTTGGCGCTGGCCAGCATGCCGGTCGGCACGCTGCTGGCATCGCCGGTCTGCACGCTGGGGCGCAGCGCGGCCAGCGCCGAAGCCGGCTGCGACAGCGCGGCGGAGAACGGCGACACGCCTGCTGCGTTGGAGGACGCCGTGGCCAGCGTCGCGGCGTTGGTCGCGGCCGCGCCGGCGCCGGAGAGGCCCTGCACCGCGCTGGTGATCTGCGCGACCAAACCGCTCGACCCGATCGCATCGGGGTTCGGCACCGGCGGATTGGCGCTGTCCTGGCCGGCGAACACGTAGACGCCGGCCACCTGGGTATCCAGCAGCGAGGCCATCTGGCGCAGCGCGTCACGGGCGCCGGCCGCCACGCTGTCCACCGTGCTGGCGTTGAGGCCGTTCAGGTTGTTGGTCTTGGCATAGAAATCGCTGGCGATCTGGCTGATCTGGGTAAGCGCGCCCTGAGCGGCCTGCATCCGGCCGCTGGCGGCGTCGATATTCGCCGACCAGGCCTGCTGATGCGCCAGCGCCGGGGCCAGCGCCAGCGAGGCCGCCGCGCCCTGCCCCAGCCCGGCATAGGAAGTGCCGACCAGCCCGCTGGCGGCCTGGCCGGTCAAGCGGTCCAGCCGCTGCTTCACCTGGCCGCTATTGGCCAGCAACTGCGACAGGCTGCCGTAACTGACCGAGGCGCCGGATACTGGGCTCATCACTGCACCATCTGAAGCGTCTGGTTCCACATCGCCTGCACCGCGGCGATCAGCTTGGCGTTGGCGCCGTAGCTGCCCTGGAGCTGGATCATGGTCGACATCTCGCTATCCATGCTGACGCCGCTGGCGCTGGTGAACTTGCCTTGCAGCGCGGTCTGCACCGCAGTCTCGTTGCCGAGCGCGGTGCTGGCCGCGGCGCTGTCCCGCGCCTGGGCTGCGACCATCGCGGTGGCCAAGCCGGCCAGCGTGGCGGGCGGCGCATAGGGCGCCGACAGCAAGCCGGACGGCCCCAGGCCGCTGGTTGCCGGCGCCGGCTGCGCCACGCCGGGCTGCGCCTCGGCGCCGAGCGCGAAGTCCAGTACCCGCTGGAGCAGCCCGGTGAAGCCGGCCGGCCCGCCCGGCGGGTTCGGCGTGAAAGCGCTGGCGCCGGTCGGGCTGCCGGCGACCGCATCGGTGCCGTCGCGCAGCAGCGCCGGGCTGGCGGCGACCGCCGGGTTCACCTGGATCGCCGAAGCGTATCCGATATAACCATTTTGCGCCGGCGCGCCGGTGCGGGCCGGGACCGTGCCGGAGGCGTCGGTGAACAGCCGCAGCCCCTGCTGCGCGAACCGCTGGGACAGGGTCTCGGCGAATTCGTCCAATTGCGCCTGGCCGGCCGGCAGCGTGCTGTCGCGCAGCGTGATGTTGGCGCCGAGCGAGCCGCCGGACAGCCTGGCGGTCACATCCTGGCCGCCCAGCGTAATCGCCGGCACCCCGCCGCCAGGGGCGTAGCTGCCCGCCCCAAGCGTCGCGGCGCTGGTGGCGAAGGGCGGGCTGGCGGCGTGGGTCGGCAGCGACAGGCCGCTCGCGGTCACCAGCAGCAGGTCGCCGTTCGGCTGCGCCAGCCCGCGCAGCTCGATCAGCCCGCTCAACTGGTCCACCGCCGCGTCGCGCTGGTTTTCCACATCGGCGGTGCTCTGCCCCAGCGCGCGCAGCTGCACGATCTGGTCGCTCAGGCCGCCGATTTTTGCCAGCGTGGTGTTCAGCGTGCCAACCCCGGCGACGATCGCCGCCTGCGCCGCATTGCGCCCGGCGGAATAGGCGGCGGAGACCGCGTTGATCTGCCCGGCCAGCGCCGCCGCGTCGCCGGCCACGGCGGCCTGCTGGGTGACGTTCGAGGGATCGCCGGCGAGGCTGGAAAAGCCGTCCTGCAGCTTGCCGAGCAGGCTGGCGAGGTCGTTGCCCTGGCCCGGCGTGCCCTGCACCGCGTCGATCGCCGCCAGCGCCGCCTCGCGTGTCTGCAACCCGGCCACCGCGCCGTTCTGCTGGAACAGGGCGGCCTGCAACGCCGCATCCAGCGCCCGCTGCACCTGGCCGGTGCGCACCCCCATGCCCTGGCCGCCGGCCACCAGGCTGGTCTGGGTGGAGACCTGGCGGACATAATCCGGCGTCGAGGCATTGGCGACGTTCTGCGACACCACCGCCATCTGGCGGTTGACATTGGCCAGCCCGCTGCCGGCGATCGCCAGGGAGGCGTCGAGACTCACCGTTTCATATCCAGCGTGTTCTGCAGCATGTCATCGGCGGTGGTGACCATCTTGGTGTTCGCGGTGTAGGCGCGCTGGGCGATGATCAGCTTGCTGAACTCGCTGGCGATATCGACGTTGGATTGCTCGATCGAGCTGGTCACCAGCCCGCCGGCGCCGCTGCTGCCGGCATCCTTGGCCACCGGATCGCCGGAGCCGAGGGTGGCGGTGAACGCCTGGCCGTTCTGCCGCTGCAAGGCGTCCGGGTTGTTGAAGGTGGTGATCGGCACCCGCGCGATGACGCGGGACTGGCCGTTGTCGTAATTCACCTGGATGTCGCCGGTGGCCGTGGTGGTGACGCTGCTGAAGCTGCCCGGCGGCACGCCGTTCTGGGTGATGCCGCCGAGCGCGAAGGTGCTGCCGGCATACTGGGTGACGCCGCTGGACAGGCCGAAATCGCCCAGATGCAGCGAAATCGCCTGTGGCCCGTTGCCGAAATCGGCGGTGAAGCCCAGCGTCGCCGGCGCACCGGCGGCATAGGCGCTGGTGGTGACGCTGCCGGTCGCAGCACCCACCGCGCCGACCGTGCCGTCGGCCACCGGGTTGCCGCTGGCGATCGGGCCGAACTGCACCTCGGCGGTGCCGCGCGCCGCGGCGGTGATGTCGTCCGGCACGTTGATCGCCACGTTCCAGTCATTGGCGGCGGTCTGCGTCCAGTCCAGCGTGACGGTGTGCGGGGTGCCGAGGCTGTCGTAGACGTCGATCTGCGCCGAGACCGGGGTGCCGGCGGCCGGCGTCGCCGGCAGGTTGGCGGCGATGCTGACCTCGGTGCTGGCCACCGGGTTGTAGACCGTCTGGGTGACCTGGATCGGCGCCACCGAGGTGCGGTCGACGATGCCGGTGGTGGGGTCGACGTCCCAGCCGTTGAGGAAGCCGCCGGCGGAATTCACCAGGTAGCCGTCCTTGTTCATGGCGAAGTCGCCGGCCCGGCTGTAATAGGTCTGCGGCGAGAACTGGGTGGCGCCGGCGAGGCCGCCGATCGGCTGGCTGACCGAGAAGAACCCCTGGCCGGTGATCGCCAGCGCCAGCGGGTTGTCGCTCTGCGCCAGGGTGCCCTGCACGGTATTCATATAGTCCGGCCGTGCCACCACCGCGCCGGGGTTGTTGGCCGCGGCGCTGCTGCTGGTGAGATAGTCGATGAAGGCGGTGTCGGTGCGCTTGAAGCCGGTGGTCTGGCTGTTGGCAACGTTGTCGCTGATGTTGCCGAAGGCGGTCGACTGTGCGGCAAGGCCGCTGATCGCCGTGTTCATCGCGCCGAAGAGGGACATCGGGGCATCCTGGTTGCAAGAGGAGAAGGCGTGCCCTGCCGACACAGCAGGAACCGTGCCAGCGGCGCCGCGCCCGGAAA
>DATJEA010000387.1:0-3832 GCA_035497095.1 Acetobacteraceae bacterium
GCAACATTGGCGGGGTGGAGATACCGGCGTCTCCACCCCGCCAATGTTGCAAGGCGAACACGTTTTTTTGGTTCTTTTTTTCCAAAAAAAGAACCGCTTCCTTACACGAGACGCGCCTGCTTGACCGCCGCCGCGATGAAGCCCTGGAACAGCGGGTGCGGGTCGAGCGGCTTGGATTTCAGTTCCGGGTGGAACTGCACGCCGACGAACCAGGGGTGGGTGGGGATTTCGATGATTTCCGGCAGCACGCCGTCGGGCGACATGCCGGAGAAGCGCAGGCCGGCGGCTTCCAGCGCGGGGCGGTAGGCGACGTTGACTTCGTAGCGGTGGCGGTGGCGTTCGGCGATGCTGGCGGCGCCGTAGATCTCGCGCACCAGCGAGCCTTCGGCGAGGGCGGCGGGGTAGGCGCCGAGGCGCATGGTGCCGCCGAGGTCGCCCTGGGCGTTGCGGCGTTCCACCTGGTTGCCGCGGGTCCATTCGGTGAGCAGGCCGACCACCGGGACGTCGCACTGGCCGAATTCGCTGCTCGACGCGGTGGGCATGCCGGCGAGGTGGCGGGCGGCCTCGATCACTGCCATCTGCATGCCGAAGCAGATGCCGAAGAACGGCACGCGGCGCTCGCGGGCGAAGCGGACCGCCTCAATCTTGCCCTCGGTGCCACGCTCGCCGAAGCCGCCGGGGACCAGGATGCCGTGCACGCCTTCCAGCCGGCTGACCGCGTCGGGTTCCTCGAAGATCTGGCTGTCCATCCAGTCGAGTTGCACCTTCACCCGGTTGGCGATGCCGCCATGGGCCAGGGCTTCGGCCAGGCTTTTGTAGCTGTCGAGCAGGTTGGTGTATTTGCCGACGATGGCGATGCGCACCACGCCCTCCGGCGCGCGGACGATGTCGACGATGCGTTGCCAGTTCGAGAGATCGGGGGCGCTGTCGAACGGCAGGCCGAAATGGCGCAGCACTTCGCGGTCGATGCCCTCCTGGTGGTAGCTGATCGGCACCGCGTAGATGGTGTCGACATCGAGCGCGGTGATCACCGCATCGGGGCGGACGTTGCAGAACAGCGCGATCTTGCGGCGCTCGGTCTGCGGGATCGGGCGGTCGGAGCGGCAGATCAGCATGTCAGCCTTGATGCCGACGGTGAGCAGTTCCTTCACCGAATGCTGGGTGGGCTTGGTTTTCAGCTCGCCGGCCGAAGGAATCCAGGGGACCAGGGTGAGGTGGACGAACATCACCCCTTCCGGGCCGAGTTCGTTGCCGAGCTGGCGGATGGCTTCGAGGAACGGCAGGCTCTCGATGTCGCCGACGGTGCCGCCGATCTCGATCAGCGCGAAATCGACGTCGCGGCCGTTGGCGTCGGTGGCCGGGCGGGTGATGACCGCCTTGATGGCGTCGGTGATGTGCGGGATCACCTGCACGGTGGCGCCGAGATAGGCGCCGGCGCGCTCGCGGGCGATCACCTCGGAGTAGATGCGGCCGGTGGTGGCATTGTCGGCGCGGCTGGCCGGGACGCCGGTGAAGCGCTCGTAATGGCCGAGGTCGAGGTCGGTTTCGGCGCCGTCGTCGGTGACGAACACTTCGCCGTGTTGCAGCGGGCTCATGGTGCCCGGATCGACGTTCAGATAGGGGTCCAGCTTGCGCAGGCGGACGCTGTAGCCGCGTGCCTGCAACAGGGCGCCGAGGGCAGCGGAGGCGATTCCCTTACCCAGGGACGAAACCACGCCGCCGGTGATGAACACATACCGGGTCATGGGCGGCCAGTATAAGGCCAGACCCGAGTCGCAGAAAGTCCGGGCAGCATTGCGGTGTCCTGATCGGTGGCGGGCGGGGTGAGGCCCGCCGGGCAGGTGGCTAGTTGGTCGGCACCTTCGGTGTCGGCGCGGGTGCGGCCGGCGGTGCGGCGGGTTGGGCGCCTGGCGAGGCAGCCGGCGGTGTGCCAGTCGGGGTGCCGGGCGGCGTGGCACCGGGCGCGGCGGGGCGCGCCGGGGCGGTGGCGGCTGGCGGGGTGTCGAGCAGCGAGGAGCCGACGCCGGCGGTGCCGCGGCTCAGCATCGCCAGCGCGAGCGCCAGCACGAAGAAGATGGTGCCGAGAATCGCGGTGCTGCGGGTCAGCAGATTGGCGGTGCCGCGCCCGCCCATGAAGCCGCCCATGCCCTGCGAGGTGCCGATGCCCAGGCCGCCGCCTTCGCTGCGCTGGATCAGCACGACGCCGATCAGCACCAGGGTGACGATCAGATGGATGATCAGGAGTACGGTGGTCATCAGAATCCTCAAGGGTCGCGCGCCTTCTACCGCCCGGCGGCGGCGATTGCAAAGGGCGCGGCAGGCAGGGGTGGCATGCCGGTCTGGGGTTTAGCGGGCGGCGCGGGCGATGGCCAGGAAATCCGCCGCCTTCAGGCTGGCGCCGCCGACCAGCGCGCCACCCACCTCGGCGACTGCGAGCAGGCTGGCCGCATTGTCCGGCTTGACCGAGCCGCCATAGAGAATGCGGACGCCGCCGCCGGCCGGGCCAAGCAGCCGGAGCAGCGTGGCACGGATATGCGCGTGCATGGCGGCGACGTCGTCCACCGTCGCGGTGCGGCCGGTGCCGATCGCCCAGACCGGCTCGTAGGCGACGACGCCCCCCTTATCACCTTGGGCAAAGCCAGGCGGCAGGCTGCCTTCGAGCTGGGCGCCGATCACCGCCTCGGCCTGGCCGGCGGCGCGCTGGGCCTCGGTTTCGCCGACACAGACGATCGGGGTGAGGCCAGCGGCAACCGCGGCCAGGGTCTTGGCGCGCACCTCGGCGTCGGTCTCGCCGTGGTCGGCGCGGCGTTCGGAATGGCCGAGGATGACCCAACCGGCGCCGGCGTCACGCAGCATCGCGGCCGAAATATCGCCGGTATGGGCGCCGGACGGCTTGGCGTGGCAATCCTGCCCGCCGACCGCGACCGGCGAGCCGGCCAGCAGTTCGGCGACGCTGGCGATCAGCGTGGCGGGCGGGCAGACCAGCAGGTCGCAGGCCACCGCCGCGGCGGCCAGCGGGGTGGCGATGGCGGCGGCCTCGGCACGCAGCCCGTTCATCTTCCAGTTCCCGGCGATCAGTTGGCGCATCGGCTGTTCTCCGCAACGATAGCCCCTGCTCCTATAATACGGCGCCTGCTCTGGCAAACCGCACGGCCTGCCCGTATGGTGCGGCCCGCTTCGCACCCCCTCCTAGGCCCGGATGCCCCGATGATCACTCTGATACGCCGCATGCTCGAAACCTGGCCGGCGAAGCTGTTTTTCATGCTGCTGGCGGGCGTGTTCGTGATCTGGGGCGTCGGCGACGTGATCACCAAGATCGGCGTGCAGACCTGGGTGGCGAAGGTGGCCGGGCAGACCATCGAGCTGCCGCAGGCCACCGAGGCGTATCGCCGCCAGATGGCCGAGGTGCAGCGGATGATGGGCAACACCGCGAGCCCGACCACGGCAATCCGCCGCCAGGTGGCCAGCCAGGCGCTGCAGGCACTGGTCACCCGGACCGGCGTGGTGGCCGCGATCCAGGACGATGGCATCACGGTGCCGGATGCGGCACTGCGCCAGGCGGCGTTCGCCATGCCGGCGTTCAAGAACCAGGCCGGGGTGTTCGACAAGAACCTGTTCCTCTCGGTGCTGCGCAACAACAGCTATACCGAAGCCGGCTTCCTCGATCTGCTGCGCACAGAGTTGACGCAGCAGCAATTCATGGGCGCACTGCGCGCCGGCACCCTGAGCCCGGCCGTGCTGACCAGGGAGGTCTACGCCTTCCAGCACGAGAAGCGGGTGGCCGATACGCTCAGCTTCCCGTTCGCCGCCGCCGCTGCCCCGCCGGCGCCGA
>DATJEA010000388.1:0-2225 GCA_035497095.1 Acetobacteraceae bacterium
CAGTTCCGGGTGGCGGTGCTGGTCCTGGCGCCATTCGGTCATTTCGGCGTGGAACTCGGCGATGCGGTTGATGATCGGCATGACAACTCCTGGACAATGGGCGTGCTGCACAACCTGACCGACATCGCCGGAATCGGGAAGGCCCCGCTCTCCGCACGTGGTCAAAATATGTGGTATTAAAATACCACAGCGGAAAACGCTTGACGAAACAAGGCGCCAGCGCGATACATCGCCGGTTATTGGGCCCCCTCGGATGATCCGGGCTGCCACTCCGGCGGCGGATGAAGGATAGTGACGCAGATGAAGACGACCCTCTCGCTGAAACCCGCGGAGGTGCAGAAGGACTGGACGCTGATCGACGCGGAGGGCCTGGTTCTCGGCCGTCTCGCAGTGGTCATCGCCAACCGGCTGCGCGGGAAGCATAAACCGCAATTCACCCCGCATGTCGATTGCGGCGACAACATCGTCGTCATCAATGCCGACAAGGTGAAGCTGACCGGCAAGAAGGCCGATCAGGCGATCCTGTACTATCACACCGGCTATGCCGGCGGCATCAAGGGCCGCAGCATCCAGCAGCGTCTGGACGGCAAGAACCCTGAGTCGGTGGTGGAGAAGGCGGTCGAGCGAATGATCACCCGCGGCCCGCTGCAGCGGGCCCAGATGAAGCACCTGTACGTCTACGTTGGCGCCGAGCATCCGCATGACGGCCAGCAGCCGAAGCCGCTCGATGTCGCCGCGATGAACAGCAAGAATAAAAGGGCCTGACCCGGATGTCCGAAACCCAGTCCCAACCGACCGTCGCGCACAGCCTGGCCGACCTGAAGGATCTGGCGGTCGCGCAGATCGTGCAGAACGACGCCGCCAAGGTAGAGCCGAAGCGTGACGCGCTCGGCCGCTCCTATGCCACCGGCCGACGCAAGAACGCCATCGCGCGCGTCTGGATCAAGCCCGGCAAGGGCGAGATCATGGTCAACGGCAAGCACGCCGGCCAGTATTTCGCTCGCCCGGTGCTGCGCATGCTGATCACCCAGCCGTTCCTGGTGGTGGACCGCTACAACCAGTTCGACGTGTTCTGCACGGTGAACGGTGGCGGCCTGTCCGGCCAGGCCGGCGCACTGCGCCACGGTATCAGCCGCGCGCTGACCTACTACGAGCCCGGCCTGCGTCCGGTGCTGAAGGTGGCCGGCTTCCTCACCCGCGACAGCCGCGTGGTCGAGCGCAAGAAATACGGCCGCGCCAAGGCCCGCCGCAGCTTCCAGTTCAGCAAGCGCTGAGCCGGCCGCGCGACGAGAGAGCAGCCGCCGCTCCGGGCAACCGGGCGGCGGCTTTTTCATGGCGCTGGTGGGCCGCCCGGCAACCGAACCACCCATCCGGCGGGCCAGATGGCCAGCGGATGCGCCGGGTTTTCCCGCCACTCCGCCACCTGCTGCCGCCAGTCCGGGCCATGCGCCATCAGCGCCTGCGGCAGGCGGAAATACGCCACCCCGACCAACAACAGCCAGGCCATCAGCAGGCCGGCCAGCCTCCGTTCCGGCACTCGCCCCGCGGCGGCCGCGCCGAACCCGGCCAGCCCGAACAGCGCCGCCGGCACGAAATAATAGCGCAGGCCGAAGCCCAGGATCAGCAACTGCCGCGAGCCCGCCGGGGTCAGCGCGCCGGCGTAGGAAATCGCCATCACCGCCACGCCGCCGACGAACAGCCAGCGAGTCGCCGCATCCCGGCTCCGGCGGGCGACCCATGCCCCGACTCCAAACCACAGCATCGGCGCCAGCATCGCCGCCACCTGCCACCGCCCGGCCGCGAACACCGCCGCCACTCCCATCATCAGACGGTTCGCCACCGTAGGCCCGAGCAGCGGCAGCAGGATCTGCTTGCCGGTGATCGCGGCAAGCACCATCGGCAGATCGAACGGCGCCACGCTCCGCATCGGTTCCGGATGCAGCAGCATCACCACCAGTTGCACCAGCAACGCCGGTAGCAGCAGTGCGGCCTGGCAGGCGCGGCCGCGCGAGCGATCCAGCCAGGCGCGCAATGCGAACAACGGCAACAGCGTTCCGGCCACCGGCCCGCACAGCGGCGCCAGCAGCAGCACCGCGCGATGCAGCCATCTGGCCCGCCCGCGGCAGACCGGCGCCGCCAGCAGGATCGCCACCGCCAGGGTGACGTGAAACTGGCTGGTGATGCTGTTGAGCCAGACCTCGTCGGCCAGCGGCAGCACTGCGAGC
>DATJEA010000389.1:0-7880 GCA_035497095.1 Acetobacteraceae bacterium
GCCTCCACCGCCACATACTTTAACCGGCGGATCTTGCTGACATCCTGCCCCTCGACCCGGATCAGCCGGGTGGAGGCTTCACGGCGCGGCGAGTGCAACTCGCCCTCGTTGTAGAGGTAGGCCATGCCGGAGGTCAGCGTATAGACTTTGGTGGCGCGCACCTTGCCGGGCTTTTCCGGCGTCGCCTCCTCCAGCTTCTCCCAGTCGGTCATGATGGTCTCGCCGGTGGCCTGGGCGTAGATCGCCCAGGTCGGGCCGTGGTCGTGCGGCGTGCTGTCCTTCGCACCCTGGTAGTTGTGGGCGAGGATGCAGAAGCCGAAATCCTTATCTTCGTAGATGATCTGCCGCTCCGGCCCGTCTTGCTTGATGTAGCGGTCGACGAAGCCGGGGGTGTTGATCATCTCCTGTACCACGGCGCAGATTTTCTGCCGGCCGGCCGGGCCGGGGTCGGCGGCGATCGCGGCGTGACATTCGGCGGCGAAGTCTTCGAGGGTCTTGGGCATGCTGGTGCCTCCTGGTTGTGCGGTGTCGTAGACGAAGGCGGCGTCATCGAGGTCGATGGCGGGGAACGCGTCTTTTTCGGCCCAGTAGTCCTGGGTATGCGCCCATTCCGGGGTGTCGCCGCGTTTGGGCAGCAGGTGCATGCCGCGCATCAGGTAGCCGGGGTTGAAGTTCTCCGGGTCGATCCACGGCCCCAGCTTCATATCGGCATCCTGCGGGCGCAGCGCCACGTTCACCTGGCGGGCGCCCTTGGCCTGCATGTGGCGCAGCAGGCGGCAGACGAAATCGCCGACCAGATCGGCCCGCAGCGTCCAACTGGCGCGGAAATAGCCGAACACCCAGGCGAGGTTCGGCACGCCGGTGAACATCATGCCGCGATAGGTGACGGTGTCGGCGAAATCGAGCGGCTTGCCGTCGATCGCGAAGGCGATGTCGCCCATCACGTTGAGATGGAAGCCGGTGGCGGTGACGATGATGTCGGCTTCCAGCAGCTTGCCGGATTTCAACAGGATGCCCTGCGGCACGAAGCGCTCGATCTCATCGGTGACCACCGACGCCTTGCCGTCATGGATGCCCTGGAACAGGTCGCCGTCCGGGATGAAGGCGATGCGCTGGCGCCAGGGCCGGTAGGCGGGGGTGAAATGGGTGGCGATATCGTAGTCCGGGCCGAGATAATGCCGCGCCCCGGCCAGCAATTCCTGCTTCACCTTCTCCGGCTCGGAGAAGCTGCGCTCGGTGAACACCGATTGCTCGTAGAGGATCTTCTTGCGGACGATCTCGTGGATCCAGGTCTCGTCGATCTGCAATTTGCGCAACTCGTCGGCCAGTTCGATGGCATTGCGGCCGACCCGGAAGAAGGTGGGGGAGCGTTGCAGCATGGTGACATGGGCGCAGTCATCGGCGATGTTCGGCACCACGGTGGCCGCGGTGGCGCCGGAGCCGATCACCACCACGCGCTTGCCGCGATAATCGAGCTCGGCGGGCCAGGTCTGCGGATGCACGATGCGGCCCTGGAACTCCGCCATGCCCGGCCATTCCGGCGTATAGCCCTCGCTGTGCCGGTAATAGCCCTGGCACATATACAGGAAATTGGCGGTGAAGCGGGCGGTCTCGCCGGTCTCGCCGCGCACCGCCTCGATGGTCCATAGCCGCGCGGCGCTGGACCAGCTTGCCCGCTCGATGCGGTGGCCGTAGCGGATATGCCGGCCGAGATCGTTCTCCTCGATCACCTCGCCCATGTATTTGCGGATTTCCGCCGCGGTGGCGATCGGCGCGCCGACCCAGGGCTTGAAGCGGTAGCCGAAGGTATACAGGTCGCTGTCCGAGCGGATGCCGGGGTATTTATGGGTGAGCCAGGTGCCGCCGAAGCTCTGCTGCGATTCCAGCACCACGAAGCTGTGCTGCGGGCATTGCTGCGTCAGATGGTAGGCGCCGCCGACGCCGGAAATGCCGGCACCAACGATCAGCACGTCGAAATGCTCGCTCGTCTGCCGCAGCAGCGTCTCCCGGCTCGCGGTATGGTTCATGGCGTCCTCTGCCCTGCATGCCGTACTCGGCGCCGACTGTAGACGCGGCCGGCGCGCTGGCCAACACTTGCATCGAATTTGGGGGGTGAAGCATGACAACGCAAGCAATCAGGCTGGCCTTGCTGGGCGCCGGGGTCATCGGCCGGCAGCACGTGCACCATATGCGCGCCGATGACAGCCTGGCGCTGGCGGCGATCGTCGACCCGATGCCGGTGGCCCAGGCTTGGGCCGCCGAACTCGGCGTGCCCTGGCATCCCGATCTGGCCAGCCTGCTCGCCGCCGGGCGGCCAGATGGGGTGATCGTCGCCACCCCCACGCAATCGCATGTCGAACTCGGGCTGCAATGCATCGCCGCCGGACTGCCGACGCTGATGGAAAAGCCGATCGCCAACGAGGTGCCCGGCGCCACCAGGCTGGTGGAGGCGGCCGAGGCGGCCGGGGTGCCGCTGCTGGTCGGCCATCACCGCCGCCACAACCCGCTGCTGCAACCGGCGAAACAGGCGATCGACAGTGGGCGGCTCGGCCGGCTGGTGGCGGTGCACGCGATCTGCTGGTTCCACAAGCCGGCCGGCTATTTCGCCCCGGCCTGGCGGCGCGCACCGGGCGCCGGGCCGATCCTGACCAATATCATCCATGACATCGACCTGCTGCGCGCGCTGTGCGGCGAGGTCGCCTCGGTGCAGGCGGAGGAGAGCAGCGCCGTGCGCGGCCACGCGGTGGAAGACACCGCGGCGATCCTGCTGCGCTTCGCCAGCGGTGTGCTCGGCACCGTCGCGGTGTCGGACACCATCGCGGCGCCGTGGAACTGGGAGCTGACGGTCGGCGAGAACCCCGACTACACCCAGACCCCGGAAAGCTGCATCCTGCTCGGCGGCACCAGGGGCTCGCTGAGCCTGCCGTATCTGGACCTCTGGTCGCACGCCGGCACGCCGGACTGGATGGCCCCGATCGGCGCCGAACGCCTGCCGACACCGCCGGGCCATCCGCTGGCGTTGCAGTTGCGTAATTTCGCCGCGGTGATCCGCGGCACGCAACCCCCCGTCGTCTCTGGCCGCGAGGGCCTCAATACCCTGAAGGTGGTCGCCGCCATCCACCAGGCCGCCGCCACCGGCCAGACCGTCGCCATCGCCTGAAGCCGTGCTCAAGGGCGTGCTGCCGTGTTGAGCCTGTGGCGCGGTGGGGATGCGGCCTCGTCGCCTGCCGGTGCGGGAGTTGTCAGGCTGGTCCGGTTCGATATAAGCCAGCCGACGCACCTGAACTTCCGCTATCGTTGGGGTCCAGGGGCTCGGCCCCTGGTGGGGTCCAGGAGCAAAGCCGCTGGGCTTGTCTTTGGCAGGCGGGGGACCAAGCCGCCGGCCTTGTTCTGACAGGAGAGTGCCATGCCGCCGCTGTTCATCCGGCTCAACGATGCCGACAACGTGGTGATCGCCAGGGCGACGCTGCCGCCCGGCACCGTGGTGGACGGCGATGTGACGGTGGCCGACCGGGTGCCGGCCGGGCACAAGGTGGCGACCCGGCCGATCGCGGTGGGCGAGCCGGTGCGCCGCTACGGCCAGATCATCGGCTTCGCCACCGCGCCGATCGCGCCGGGGCAGCAGGTGCATGTGCAGAATTGCGGCATGGGCGAATTCTCCCGCGATTACGCCTGGGGGGTGGATGCGCGGCCGACGCAGTATTTCGACTATGAGCGCACCTTCATGGGCATCCGGCGCTCGGATGGCCGGGTGGCGACGCGCAACTATGTCGGCATCCTGACCAGCGTGAACTGCTCGGCGCATGTGGCCGACCTGGTGGCGGCGGCGTTCGCCAAGAACCCGATGACCGGCTACGACCCGATGGCCGAGTTCCCCAATGTCGATGGCGTGGTGGCGCTGACCCACAAGACCGGCTGCGGCATGACCCAGCTGGAGCCGCTCAGGGTGCTGCGGCGGACGCTGGGCGGGTTTGCCCGGCACGTGAATTTCGCCAGCGTGGTGGTGATCGGCCTGGGCTGCGAGGTGAACCAGATCGGCGGGCTGATGGACGAGCAGAAGCTGGCCGGAAGGCTGCGGACGATGACCATCCAGGACCTCGGCGGCACCCGCAAGACGGTGGAGGCCGGCATCGCCTTCGTGCGTGAGGCGCTGGCCGAGGCCAACCAGGTGAAGCGCGAGCCGTTCTCGGCCAGCGAGTTGATGGTGGCGCTGCAATGCGGCGGCTCGGACGGCTATTCCGGCATCACCGCCAACCCGGCGCTGGGGGCTGCCTCGGATATCCTGGTGCGGCACGGCGGCACGGTGATCCTGTCGGAAACGCCGGAGACCTACGGCGCCGAGCATCTGCTGACCAGGCGCGCGGCGAGCCAGGAAGTCGGCGAGAAGCTGGTCGGCCTGATGCGCTGGTGGGAGGAATACACCGCGCGCGAGGGGGCGGAGATGAACGCCAACCCGAGCCCCGGCAACAAGGCGGGCGGGCTCACCACCATCCTGGAGAAGTCGCTGGGGGCGATGGCCAAGGCCGGCAGCACCAACCTGGTGGATGTGGTGGCCTATGCCGAGGAGGTGCGCGAGAAGGGCTTCGTGTTCATGGATACGCCGGGCTACGACCCGGTGGCGGCGACCGGGCAGGTGGCCGGCGGCGCCAATCTGGTGTGCTTCACCACCGGGCGCGGCAGCGTGTTCGGCTGCAAGCCGGCGCCGTCGATCAAGCTGGCGACCAACTCCAGGATGTACCAGCACATGGAGGAGGACATGGACATCAACTGCGGCACCATCGCCGATGGCGACGAGACCGTGGCGGAATGCGGCGAGCGGATTTTCGAGCTGATGCTGCGGACCGCGTCAGGGGCACCGACCAAGAGCGAGGCATATGGCTTCGGGGCGTCGGAGTTCGCGCCGTGGGTGCTGGGGGCGACGATGTAGTCAGCCGCCGCGCGCCCTCGTCGCCAGCACGTCGGCGCGTTCGTTCATCTCGTCGCCGGCATGCCCGCGCACCCAGCGCCAGTCGATCTGGTGCGGTTTGGCGGCGTCCAGGATGCGGCGCCAGAGGTCCATGTTGGCGACCGGGTCGCCGGCGGCGTTGCGCCAGTTCTTCCGCACCCAGCCGGTATGCCAGCGGGTGATGCCGTTGCGCAGATATTCGCTGTCGGTATGCAGCACCACGCGGCAGGGGCGGGTGAGGCTCTCCAGCGCGGTGGCGGCGGCGGTGAGTTCCATGCGGTTGTTGGTGGTGGCCGGCTCGGCGCCGCTGAGCTCCTTTTCGGCGCCCTTGTAGCGCAGGATCGCCGCCCAGCCGCCGGGGCCGGGATTCGGCTTGCAGCCGCCATCGGTCCAGATTTCGACCAGGTCCGGCTCAGAGGCCATAGCTCGCCTCGCTGGTGGCGGTGCGGTGGAAGCGCAGCCGGCGGACATAATCCATCGGGTCCTTGCGGGTGACCAGCGCGCCAGGTGGCGTATTGATCCAGTCGAACAGCCGGGTGAGGGCGAAGCGCAGCGCCGCACCCTGGCTCAGCACCGGCAGCGCGGCGCGCTCGGCGGACGATAGCGGCCGGATGGCGGTGTAGGCGGCGAGCAGGTGGCGGGCGTTGGTGACGTTGAACGACAGGTCCGGCTCGAAACACCAGGCGTTCAGGCAGATGGCGATGTCGTAGGCCAGGAAATCGGTGGCGGCAAAGTAGAAATCGATCAGCCCGGACAGCCGGCCATCGAGGAAGAACACGTTGTCGGGGAACAGATCGGCGTGGATATGGCCGATCGGCAGGCCGGTGGGCCAGTGCGCCAGGATGGCGGCCTGCGCCTGCTGCAACTCGGCGGCGAGGCCCGGATGCAGCGCCTCCACCGCGTCCCGGCTGGCCAGCGCGCGGGCCAGCAGCGGCGGCCAGCCATGCGGCCCCAGCGCGTTGCTGCGGGTGGGGGCGTAGCCGGCGCCGGCCAGGTGCAGCGTGGCCAGCGCGGCCCCCAGCGGCGCGCAATGCTCGGGCCGCACGCGGCGCGGCCAGACACCGGGCAGGAAGGTGGTGATGGCGGCGTGGCGGCCGGCGAGATGGCGCAGCGCCTGGCCATCGCGCCCGCGCACCGGTTGCGGGCAGGTGACGCCATGCGCCGCCAGATGCTCCATCAGGCCGAGGAACCACGGCAGTTCCTCGGGGATCACCCGCTTCTCGTAGAGGGTGAGGATGAAGTCGCCGGCGGTGGTGCGCAGCGAGAAATTGCTGTTCTCCACGCCCTCGGCGATGCCGCGAAAGGCGACCATGGCGCCGATGTCGTACGCCTCCAGGAAGGCGGCCAGCGCCTCGTCGGTGACCTCGGTATAGACGGCCATGGTTAGGCGAGCGGCGCCGGCAGCTTGAACACCACATCTTCCTCGACCACCCGGCGCTCGGAGACATCCAGCGCGTAATGCTCGCGCAGCCGTTCCAGCAGCTGGTCGACCAGCAACTCGGGCGCCGAGGCGCCGGCGCTGATGCCGAGCCTGGTGACGCCGCTGAGCAGGCTCCATTCCAGCGCCACGGCGGTGGGCAGCAGCACGGCGCGGGTGCCGGCGCGCTCGGCCACCTCGCGCAGCCGCTGCGAGTTCGACGAGTTGGCGCTGCCGATCACGATCACCAGGTCGGACTCGGCGGCGATCGCCTTCACCGCGGCCTGGCGGTTGGTGGTGGCGTAGCAGATATCCTCGCTTTTCGGCCCGCGGATATCCGGGAACCGGCTGCGCAGGATGGCGACCACCTCGGCGGTGTCGTCGACCGACAGCGTGGTCTGGGTGATGAAGGCGAGGCCGTTGGCGGTATCGGGCATCACCGTGCGGGCTTCCTCGGCGGTCTGCACCAGGGTCATGGCGCCGGGCGCGAGCTGGCCCATGGTGCCGATCACCTCCGGGTGGCCGGCATGGCCGATCATCAGGATATGGCGGCCGGCGGCGGAATGGCGCTCGGCCTCGCGATGCACCTTGGAGACCAGCGGGCAGGTGGCGTCGAGCCAGGAGATGCCACGGGCGACCGCCTCGGCGGGCACCGATTTCGGCACGCCATGCGCGGAGAACACCACCGGCGCACCTTCCGGCACCTCGGCGACCTCCTCGACGAACACCGCGCCCTGGCGCTCCAGCGCCTCCACCACGGTGCGGTTATGCACGATTTCGTGGCGGACATAGACCGGCGCGCCGTGGCGGCGCAGCGCTTCCTCGACGATGCGGATGGCGCGGTCCACCCCGGCGCAGAAGCCGCGCGGGCCGGCCAGCAGCACCCGCAGCGGCGGCAGTGCCGAGCGGGGGGCTGGTATCGGCGAATCGGGCATCGGTGAGTCGGCCATGAGGTGCGGTCTTTACCGGTTGTGGCGGGCGCTGCTGCAACGCAGTATGCCTCGGCGGGCGGGCGCGAACAATGCGTGGCGCCGTGATTCGTATTTTTGCCGGAGTTCTCGGATGCCCAAGCTGCCCCCTGTCCTGTCCCTGGCGCTGCTGCTCAGCGCATCGCTGGCGCTGTCCGGCTGCGGCGATTTCGGCAAGACCGAGCAGTTCGCGCCGGTCTGCCCGAAGCTGGCGCTGCTGAAGGATGGCGCCGACCTGACGCAGTTTTCGCCGCGCGGCCACGACGTGACCGACATGGTGCTGGACGGACGGCTGGTGGCGGTGCCGGCGGACTGCGAACAGGGCTCGCGCGGCCATGTCGCGGCCTCGCTGCGGGTGACCATGAGCCTCACGCTGGGGCCGGCGGCGCCGACCCGCGAGATGAACGTGCCATATTTCGTCGCGGTGATGCATGACGGCAAGATCGTCGACAAGCAGGACTACGCGATGCGCGCCAGCTTCCCGCCCAATGTGAACCAGATCACGGTGACCGGCGACCCGGTGCAGATGAGCTTCCCGGCCGATGCCGCC